>JACRBE010000056.1 GCA_016213235.1 Chlamydiales bacterium
GGAAAAAAAAGTTATACGGAGCTCTCTAAAGTAATACCATCGTTTATTAGAAGAGGGGAGACAAATCATAAATATCAAAGAACCTTTAACCAATTTGTTGATAAGTGCAATGTTAATTTAAAATTTTTAGCAAAAGAACACACACAATCCCTTTCAATTGTTTCTAAGCCAAGTATTAAATTAATTCATCATGATCCGGATTCTCCCGTTCGACTCGCTGCAGCGCTTTTATTTGCTCATACAAATAAATCATTAGAGGATTTACAAAATTATTGCCAAAATCTTCCGAGCGATCAATTAGAGAATATTTTAGATGCAGCCTGTGAGATGAGAGAAAATAGAAGACATAAGTCTCCAAGAGCACTAGAACACGTTTTTTTCACTTTTGAAATTTGTGCCGATTTTGGAGCGTATCGTGATCTACAAAGGCATCGAATGCTAACACAAGAAAGACAACCATTAAGTTGTAATAGTGGATATTTTATTCCGGAAGAGATTCTAGGGACGTCTATGGAAAAAAACTATCGCGATGCACAGGAAAAAGCAAAAGATGCATACGATAAAATAGTGAAAGAATTTCCAGAAGAAGCGCAATATGTTGTGCCTATGGCATATAATATTAACTGGTATTTCCATGTGAACTTAAGGGCTTTGCAGTGGCTTTGTGAACTCAGATCGCAACCGGCAGGACATCCCACTTATCGCTATATTGCTCAAGAAATGGCTGCACAGGTTATACAGGTATACCCTGAATTTAAACGTTTTTTTGCTTTTGTTGATTTTGAAGGATATGACCTTGGAAGGCTTGGGCAAGAAATTCGTAAAGAGAAAAAAACAAACGTACAGGTGTTTTAATGGAACAAAAAGAAGGAAATGTAATAGGTGGCATGCTCTTAATAGCAGGTAGTTGTATTGGAGCTGGCATGCTAGGGCTTCCAATTATCACTGGATTTGCTGGATTTTTCCCATCTTTGCTGATGTTTTTTGCTGCTTGGATTTTTATGACAACAACAGGGTTGCTTTTAATAGAGGTCAATGGATGGTTTCAAAAACCTGTTCATTTAACAACTATGGTGGAAAAAACTCTTGGTATAGTTGGAAAAATTCTTACCCTTTTTTTGTTTTTATTTTTGTTTTATGCCCTATTAGTAGCTTATGTTGCAGGAAGTGGGCATCACTTAAGTGACTTATTTCATAGTCGACTACCTGTATGGGTCGGTAGTTTTTTCTTTGTCGTTGTGTTTGGCATTGTTGTTTATTTTGGAACAAGAGCTGTAGATATGACGAATCGATGGTTGATGGCCCTGAAAATTATTGCTTACTTTGGGCTTGTATTTATCGGCTTTAAATTTCTACATGGAAAAAAATTACTTTACACCGATTTCAAATATTCTTTTTTCCCCCTTCCTGTGCTCATTATTTCTTTTGGATTCCATAATATGATTCCTTCTTTGACTAATTACTTTAATGGCAATATTAAAAAGGTAAGGCAGTCAATTATTGGTGGATCGCTGTTTACTTTGGGGATTTATCTGCTTTGGCAAATTGTAGCTCTTGGTATTTTACCTATTAAAGGATCAAATAGCATTGTTAACGGTTATAAAGAGGGTGTTGATGCCGCGCAGCTCCTAGGAAGAGTTTTACAACACTCCATTATAGGAGATTTTGCATTTGCCCTAGCATTTTTTGCTATCCTCACATCTTTTTTAGCACAAGCGCTTAGCCTAGTTCACTTTTTAGCAGATAGCTTTAAGGTAGAAACGAAACAAAGAGAAAACATCGGGCTTTGTATTCTTGCTCTTTTACCGCCACTTATACTTGCAATTAGCAATCCAAATATATTCTTTGCAGCGCTTAATTTTGCAGGTGGTATCTGTGCCGTAATATTATTTGGTGTTTTTCCAGCCTTAATGGTGTACATTGGTAGATATAAACAACATATGACATCTGATTATCAGGTGCGCGGCGGGAAGCCAGTGCTTTTTTTAATTCTTGGATTTGCTATATTTGTGTTCCTTTATCAGTTATCCAATACACTAGGCTTTTCTCTTTTCCCAAAACCATAAGGCTATTTTTTCGGAGAAAAAATGAGAATAAATCATTTAATAGGGGGTATTTTACTCGTTGCCGGGACATCGATTGGTGCGGGGATGCTTGCTATTCCCGTTGGCACAGGGTTTATGGGTTTTTTCCCTTCTTTGATTCTATTTAGTGTCTGCTGGATGTTTTTTTTGATTACAGCAATATTTTTTATTGATGTAAATGCTTCAGTAAAGGTGAATTCCAATTTGATTACTATGGCAGATAAAACTCTTGGAATAGTAGGCAAAGGATTTACTTGGGTTGTGTATTTGCTTTTACTTTATGCGCTAACCGCTGCTTATATTGCTGGTAGTGCCCCACTTTTTCAGGCGTTTTTCTCTTCTTTATTTCATATAAACGTTCCTATTAATGTTTGTTATTTTGCGCTTCCTGTAGTTTTTGGTTTTTTTGTTTACCTGGGCACAACAGGGGTAGATATGGCAAACCGCATTTTAATGGGTGGGCTTGTTATTGCATATATAGGGCTTGTGCTCTTTGTCCCTTCTCATATACAACTTCCTCTACTCATGCATCATGATTTTCCATCAGGGATCGTTGGGCTTTCGATTGTGATCACATCATTTGGATATCATATTATTATTCCAACATTGAGCACTTACTTGAAGCATGATAGGAAACAATTAATTACTACGGTTGTTATCGGTAGTTTAATCACACTGTTTGTTTATGTAGTATGGCAATTTCTTGTCCTTGGTGTAGTGCCTCTCACAGGAAAAGTCTCTATTGCTCATACATGGTTTGTTGAAGGAGGCTCTGCAGCAAAACCTCTTGCTCAGATTATCAAACACCCTCTCGTTGGTATTACAGCAATCTTTTTTTCTTTCTTTGCAATTGTTACTTCTTTTTTAGGAGTAAGCCTCAGTTTAGCGGATTTTGTTACCGATGGTTTTAAGTTAAAAATGAGTTGGGAAGGGAGGGTAATTGCTTGTTTGTTAACATTCATTCCTCCTGTTTTTTTCGTGTTTGCTTATCCAAGGGGGTTTATTCTTGCTCTTGATTATGCAGGAATTTTTGTTATTCTCTTGCTGGGGTTATTGCCTGCTGCAATGGCTTGGAAATTAAAATCGCATCGATTTTATAACAGTTTGCTTGGTAAAATATTGATTGTTGCAATAGTTATTATTTCCATTGGTGTAATTGTACTAGATGTGCTGAATCACCTAGGCTATGGTCAAAAATTCATTTTTTCCTATCGAGGGTAAATGTTTGAAATAACCACAGAATTTCTGCCAAAGGGGGACCAGCCCCAGGCAATTGAACAGCTTGTAAATGGTATCAGGCAACATAAACGCTCGCAAGTGCTGCTTGGTATTACGGGCTCTGGAAAGACATTTACTATTGCCAATGTCATTGCGCAGGTACAAAAACCAACGCTCATTTTAGCACATAATAAAACACTCGCGGCTCAGTTATTTCAAGAATTCAAAACATTTTTTCCAAAGAATGCTATAGAGTATTTTGTTTCATACTACGACTATTATCAACCGGAAGCATACATAGCAAGGACAGATACATATATTGAAAAGGATCTTGCTATCAATGATCAGATTGAAAAGATGCGTCTTAGTGCAACAAGATCTTTATTAGAAAGAAAAGATGTAATTATCGTTTCTTCTGTTTCTTGTATTTATGGTCTTGGTTCTCCGGAATATTATGCCAATATGAGACTGTTTATCAAAGTGGGGGAAGAGAGAAGGCGGGATGATATTTTATTTCATCTTGTCGAGATGCGCTATGATCGAAACGATTATGAACTATCACGAGGAAATTTTCGAGTAAGGGGCGATATTTTAGAAATAGTTCCTGCTTATGAAGAAAATATTGCCTACCGTGTTGAGTTTTTTGGAGACGAAATCGAGTGTTTGAGTGAAATAGATCCTTTGACTGGTAGATTGTTGAAAGAGTTGGAAACAATAACTATTTATCCAGGATCCCATTATGTGACACCGGAAGAAGTAAGGGAGAGCGCAATAGAGACAATCAAGGAAGAGCTTGCTTTGCGATGTGAGCAGTTTGAAAAAGAGGGAAGGCTGGTAGAAAAACAACGCCTTGCTCAGCGCACGAAGTATGACATTGAAATGATAAAAGAGGTTGGGCACTGCAAAGGTGTCGAAAACTATTCTAGACATTTCAGTAATAGGAAAGCCGGGGATCCGCCGCCAACGTTAATGGAGTATTTTCCAAAAGATTTTTTATTAATAGTAGATGAATCACATCAAAGCATTCCTCAAGTACACGCCATGTATAATGGAGATCGTGCAAGGAAGTCTGCTTTAGTAGAATTTGGATTTCGTCTTCCTTCTGCATTTGACAATAGACCGCTTAAATTTGAAGAATTTTATCAACATATTAACCAGGTTGTTTACGTCTCTGCTACCCCAGCACCATGGGAGGTAAATGAATCGGAAGGAGAAATTGTTCAGCAAATTATACGCCCTACAGGATTATTAGATCCATTAATTGAAGTAAGGCCTATTGACACTCAAGTAGACGATGTGATCAATGAAATTCAAAAAGTAACTGCATTAAAAGGAAGAGTCCTTGTTACTACACTGACAAAGAAGCTCGCAGAAGAGCTTTCTAAGTATTTGAATGACGTAGGAGTAAAGGCAAAATATTTACATTCTGATATTGATACCCTAGAGAGAATGAAAATCATTAGAGATTTACGAAATGGGGGTTTTGATGTCTTGGTTGGTATTAACTTATTAAGAGAGGGACTTGATATCCCGGAAGTGTGTTTGGTTACTATTTTAGATGCGGACAAGGAGGGATTCTTGCGTAGTGAGACGGCGCTTGTTCAAACTTGTGGAAGGGCAGCCCGTAATAGCTTAGGAAGGGTTATTTTATATGCAGATAAAATGACAAAGGCAATTCAAAACACCATTGCTATCACACAAAAAAGAAGAGAAGTGCAACATGAATACAATCAAAAAATGGGCATTACGCCACAGACGATTATCAAAAAGAAAATAGAATCGTTGAATGAAACGTTTTTTGGTTTTGATTTGGATGAAATACAACCTGCGAAGGAAAAAGAAAAAATAATAGTAGATCCACTGGTCATTCAAAAAGAGATAAAACGGTTAGAGAAAGAAATGAGAAAAGCTGCCAAAGAGTTTAAATTTGAAGAAGCGGCTACACTAAGAGATCAGCTCCGATATTATCAAGGGCTTGAACTATTAGAAGATCACCCCATATAATTATATCTTATTTATTATTAGCTTGCTGCTCTTTGCTGCTGAAAGGGCCAAATAAAAAGCAAGTCACATCCCAACAAAGTAGACCTCGTGGGATTAAAAGCGTTTTGCTCTACATATCCAAATATGCATATTGCACCAAATCTTGTTATTCATACAGGGGAGGATGTCTATCCGATTGATCAAGAAACGCTAGCGCTTTCTTGGAAAGTAGTTTAGCATATGTTTCTAGTGTTTTAAGTTAATGTTTTATGAAATACCTGGTCAAAAGAAAAAGTCTTCTTCTTTTATTAACGTGGATCGATCGATTAACACCTAAATTTCACACATCAAAAGAAAAAAAATATAACCGTATTCTCTTTTGTAATACCGCGCATTTAGGAGATGTAGTAAATGCATCTTATGTTATTTATGCAATAAAACAACAATATCCCAGTGCAAAGATTGGGTTTTTGTTGGACAAAAATGCAAAAGATTTAATTAGCGTAGATTATGTACATACCATTTCTCATTATAAACATAATCGAAATAAACAAAACATTATTACAAAGATATTGCTATATTGGAAAAGCTCGATTCAGGCTCTATCAGAAATAAAAAAAATACAATATGATATCGCAATTGATTTATATCTCTACTTTGGCAATTCTGCCTTTTTCCTTTTTCTTGCAAACATTCCGCATCGCATTGGGTATGTCAGTGGAGGATTTGGCAACTTCTTTACTGAAAGACTAACCTATGTGCCAAATCAAGGACAAATTATTCAGTACTATATTCCAGTGCTTCGTTTATTAAATGTGGAAGATCCATATTTGAAGAGTAGTATTGCTGTAAGGCCTCCTGCTGTTTCATTGCCGACAAAGTATATTATCATTCATCCAGGATGTGGGAATAAAATAAAAGAGTGGCCAATCTCTTATTGGAAAGAGGTGGTACAATTTTGTATAAATCAACAAATAGCAGTTGTGTTAACAGGAGCTGGAACAAGAGATGTCGTGCTAGGAAAGGAGATTTGTGCCTTTTTTGACAGCGTGATAAATCTTGTAAATAAATTAACGCTAATGGAATTTTCCTATGTAATCAAACATGCAGCCTTAGTAATTAGTGTTGATAGTGTAGCATCGCACTTGGCGGGAGCGTTTGATGTAGCGTGTATACAAATGATGATAGATCCTGTATCAACAATGCTTTGGCAAGCGTATGGAAATAAAACAATAATCATTCAAAAAGAAGCAGATAATTTTGTTTATTATAAAACAAAGAAACCAAATGATACGCATTGTAATCAATATGTTTTCCCTGATTCGGTTATAGAATCTATAAAAGCCTTTACACTATAGTGTGCACACGGTTTTTATTAAAAATGCATCGACAAATAGTTTCTTCTTAGTCAGCATGCTGTATAGTTTTAATTTAGTTGACAACTGTAAAAAAACAATTGATAAATGAATAAGATTTTTTGAAAAATGACAACCTGTTGGTGCGTGATATGAAGCTTTGGTTTTGGGCCTGTTTCTTCTGTTGCTTAGTGCGCCCTTTTATAGGATATGCAGCGCCACTTCCTGTTCCATCATCTTCTGGTGGAATTGTTGATAGAGAAATTGAAGCGGAATATGAAGCAGAACCTGTTACCCCCGATAAAGAAATCCCACAGCTAGATGTAGATCTTCCACAAGAGCAATTGTCAGCAATTCCAAAAGAAAAAGTAGAAATCAAAAAAATAGAGCTACAAGGCAATCAGCTCCTTTCTACGCATCAACTTTCAAAAGTTTATCAAAAATATGAAGGCAACAAGCTTTCCATGGCAGAGATCGTGCAACTCTGCAAAGAAATACAAAAGATTTATATTAGCGAAGGGTATTTTCTTGTAAGAGTTTTTCCTCCTGCCCAAACGGTTAAAAAGGGAATTCTTACTATTGAGGTGCTTGAAGTGAAAATCGGAAAGATTTTCATTGAGGGAAATAAACATTATAGCACTAAGTTTATTAATAAGTATTTTCATAAGTTTCAAGATAAGTGCATTCGCTACGATGATTTGATGAAACAACTATTACTGTTAAACGAATTCTCAGATTTAAAAACAGGTGTAGCCTTTCAGCGAGGGACTGTTCCTGGAACGACAGACATGATTGTTCAAATTCAAGATGCCCCTCCCTATCATCTTTATGCAGACTATAATAACTACGGCTCCAGTGTTACGTCACAACAGAGGATGGGGGCTCGCACAGATCTTGGAAATACAATTGTTGATGGAGACAAACTTACTTTAGTAGGAGTAATGGGCTTTCCTCCAAGACAACTCCAATTTGGAGATGTTATTTACCAGGCACCATTAAATGCTAGTGGAACGGGGCTGGAAGTTGCATGCCTTGGATCTCATTTTCATGTGGATCGTTTAAATCCTTTGCATCTGAAAGGCAATACTGTTGTTGCTACGGTAAAATTAAACCAAGCAATGCAGCGCACAAGAAGTTATAGCTCTAATCTATTTCTAACCTTTGATTACATGGATATTCGCAATTACCAGTTAGGGGATTTAAGCTCAAATGATAACCTCCGTGTTTTAACCGGTGGTTGGAAATGCGATTATCTAGATCCTATTGGTGGAAGAAATTTAGCTGCGTTTGAAGCTTCCTTTGGGATCCCTGGATTTCTCGGTGGATTAAGTGCTGTTGATCCAGCATCTAGCCGGCAAGGAACAGGTGGACGGTTTATTTTTGCAAGTGGCTCTTATCAACGACTACAAAAAATGCCTCATGACTGGTTGTTATATTTAAATTTTCAAGGACAGTATTCATTTTATAAATTACCTGTCAGCGAAGAATTTTATATTGGCGGTATTACAACAGTGCGAGGATATCCTATGGCAACAGCGCTCGGTGATTCAGGATTTTGTGTCAATCTAGAAGCACGATTTCCCCCTCCCTTTTTTCATTCTAAAATGATACCGAAGACAACGAAATCTTGGGGAGAGGTATTACAACTATTAGGATTTATTGATCAAGGCGCAGTATATGTAAAAGATGGGGGTATTGTTGGACAAACAAACCAAGTGTATCTTACAGGCATCGGTCTTGGAGCGCGTATTTTTGCTCTATGGGATATCGATCTGAGTTTCGATTGGGGATTTCCTCTGACAAATCAGATGAGACCTTCCAATTCTGTGTTTTATTTTAAAATTAACAAAAGGTTTTTATGAGAAAATATGAAAATTTTTCATTTTATCCTGCTTTATGTTGTTTTACACTTGCCAGCACGCTTTCTTGGGCTCTTCCTCAAGATGTGCAGGTGACAAGTGGACAAGCAGAAGTTTCTCAACCAAATTCAAAGAAGATGGTGATTAAAGCGTCTGATAAAGCGGTCATTAACTATTCAACATTTGATATTGGCAAAATGGAAACGGTCCAATTTGACCAACCAAATTCCGATGCAGTAGTTCTTAATAGGGTAGAAGAGGGAAAAGAATCTCACATATTGGGAGCGTTGCAAAGCAATGGAAAAGTGTTTTTAGTGAATCCAAATGGAATATACTTTGGACCACATTCTAAAGTAGATATTGGATCCATTATTGCATCTACATTAGATATTACAGATGACAATTTCGTTGCAGGCAATTATCTATTCACCTTGTCTGACAAACAGGGAGCAATTGTTAACAGAGGGGTTATCAGAGCCTCAGAAGAGGGTGTGGTAGCATTTGTTTCCCCGTTTGTTGATAATAGTGGAGTTGTGGAAGCTCCAGCTGGTAGCGTTGCATTTGGCGTCGGTAAAACAGTACTTATAGATTTTGTAGGAGATGGGCTTATCTCTTTTGTTGTTGATGGCGAACTTGCTAAAGGCAATATTGCACAATCTGGAAGAGTTGTTGCGTCAAACGTTCGTTTGCAGATGTCTACAGTAGATAAAATGCTGCAACAAGTTGTCAATATGGAAGGACGCTCTGAGGGTGTAGCGTTTGCTATGCATAATGGGGAGATTTCTATTATGGACAGCTCGTCTATTCATGCAGATGAACTGATTGTTTCAACAGGCAGCGGAGCTCGAACCTCTTTAGATGGAGAAGTAAATCTCTCTAAAAAAGATGGAAAAGCAACGTTTTCTGGAGAAACGCTCTCCCTTAAGAATATTGATATGTCTAGTGGTGCGGGATCAGGAAAAATTATGTTTCTTGCCACAGGAGATGATGGAACGATCACTGTAGAAGAAAAAGCACAAATTATAGCTCCCCAGGATTGCTCTGTGCAATTTTCTACTGAAAATAATCAGCCGGTTCGTCTTTTAAATCTATCCGAAGTCGCTTCCTTTGGAGGAAATATTGAGTTTCAAGCACCTGTTATGGTAGATGGAGATGTTGCATATATTCACAACTATCAAGGCAGTGGAAGTATTGTTTTCCACAAAGCCGTTGATGGTGGATCTAGTGCTTCACATTTAGAAGTTGATGCAGGAATGGGAGAAATTAGACTCAGTGCTAACGTAGGAGAAAACGCTGCACTTGGTAATATTAATTTTTCTGCAGCAAAACTTAATTTGCCTGCAAAAATGATTACTAAAGGCGGGAAAATTGATATTTCTGCAGCAACATTTATGAACCAAGATGTATCCATTGACACGACAGCAGCAGGGGCTTGCTCTGGCGGTTCATTGAATTTTAAAGGGGAAAAAAGCACCATCGATGGTAACTATCTCTTTTTTGCTGATGCAGGTTCAGGGCAAACGTCGTTTGAGGGCGTTGTAGGAGGTCTTGTAGCTCCTCATCGTTTTCATGTGAAAGCCGGAAATACACTGCTTTCTAAAGATGTGTCTGCATCCGGTGGAACAATCATTTATGAAACAGCTGTAACTGTTTCAGGGACTCCAGTCTTTACAGACTACGGTCCTACAGGTATTGCTTTTTTAAGTACGTTAGATGCTACTTCAGCAAATACTGATAGCCTAACGTTGAATGCTGCGATGGGTAGAGTCTTATTTGCAGGCGCTGTTGGAGGTATAACATCTCTTGAACAACTTACTGTGACTTCCAATACCCTTGAGCAGATGAGCACAGTCGTTGTTGCTTCTAACGCAGTGACCGGAGCTCTTGTTTATACAGCTCCAGCAGGTGTTACTGTAGCGGGAGATATTACAGCAACGGGAAGCGGTGGTCAGAATGGTACCATTACGATCAACAATCCGAC
>JACRBE010000055.1 GCA_016213235.1 Chlamydiales bacterium
AGAAGATTTGGAAGTAATTCGCAAATTAAGTGGAACACAACTTGCAAAGCTTGATTCCGACGTTTTACAAGCAATCGATAATGAGGAGATTATTCAGAAAATACCATGTGATGATGCTCTATTGACACTACTGGCAGATGAACAATTAGCATATTTAAGTGATAAGCAAATTGCGTCTATAGAGGATGAAGAATTAATCCGGCGATTACCGAAAACATGTTTTGGCGCTATTACAGATGATCAATACCAACTTCTGGATGGAGCGCAATTGGTATGGCTTGATCATGATGTTTTACAAGCAATCGATGATAAGGAGATTATTCGGAAAATACCATGTGATGATGCTCTATTGACACTGCTGGCAGATAAGCAATTAGCATATTTAAGTGATGAGCAAATTGAGTCTATAGAGGATGAAGAATTAATCCGGCGATTGCCGAAAAGGTGTTTTCGCGCTATTACAGATAATCAATACAAGCACTTATCTCAAGAACAGGTAAAATCGCTAAAGATGCGGATAGATGATGGTATTATAGACGAAGATGATTTAGATAGGATCAGACTTCTGGATGGAGCGCAATTGGTATGGCTTGATCATGATGTTTTACAAGCAATCGATGATGAGGAGATTATTCAGAAAATACCATGTGATGATGCTTTATTGACACTACTGGCAGATGAGCAATTAGCATATTTAAGTGATGAGCAAATTGCGTCTATAGAGGATGAAGAATTAATCCAGCGATTACCGAAAACGTGTTTTCGCGCTATTACAGATGATCAATACCAATACTTATCTCAAGAACAGGTAAAATCGCTAGAGATAGATGATATGGATATTATCAAAGGATTAACAGGAAGACAATTGTTGGATCTTTCAGATGTAGTATTGCAACAAATCGATGATGAAGAGATTATTCATAAATTGCCTGTGGGTGATGGGCTTTTAACAAGACTGACAGAAGATCAGACTCGTTTATTAAGTGCCCAGCAAGTGCAATATATTTCACTGGTAGACAAATTACCTGTAGAACAGATCAATTATATAGATGCCAAAAATATGAGCCATGTGACAAATGCACAGATGAAATTTATAACAGACCCTTCGTTAATAAAAGAAGCAAGTTATCAGCAGTTAATGAATATTGATCCTGCACAATTAGCTTGTTGTACTCCATGCCAACAGGTGGTTTTTATTGTTTCTTCTGTTGCAATGACTATATTTGCATCGATATTCTTTATTCCTTTTGAAATTGCGAATCTGCTAATGATGGGTTGTCGTATTCAGGTTATGCAAAGAGTAGAGCAATACTTCTTTGACATATTTATGCAATTTGCGCAGTTAATTCTTCCATATAGAATAATAGATTAGAAGAATAGGTTATATACAGATAAGACATCGTGCAGCTAACCTTTCCAATTGCATTATCTTTGAATTGGAGTATAACAATGGATAAAGTCTATGTTTGTTTTGTATGTTATTTGTTTTTAACAGCCTAATCTATTCTTTTTGGTGTTTTTTTCTGACAAAAGCAACAGAACCTAGTTCATCCAGTACCTTTTCCTCTTCTTGTTCCATTAAGACTTTCATCTCTTTGGTCCATTCTTCTTTATGCATTCTGATTTTTTCTATTTCTGTCTGCTTTTTGACCAGATTTTTCTTTGCATCTTCTACTGCTTTTTCTGCTAAAGTAACCTGCTTTTTTTGATCGAGTACTTTGACTTCTTTGCCCTTTAATTTTTCATCGACTACTTTAAGGTAACGTCGCATGATTTCAATTTCATCACTGGTGATACCCTCATCAAATTTATCATTCATTTGTTGTAATTTGTCTGCTTTATGCGCTTTAACCTGATCTCTCTCTTCTTCCCGTTTGATCAGTTTTTGCTTCTCTACGTCCAGCAAATGCTTTTTATGCTTTAATTCTTTTTCAGCTTCTTCCAGTCTTTTCTGTTTGATTTCAGCAAGCTGTTCCAGGGGATAGGGTGGTAGTTTTTTCATGATTATTTAAATAGGGATTTGAGTTGTTCTAGCGTTTCTTCAAAAGTGCATTTTTCATCTGTTCTCTGTTTTAAAAAACGGTTGACTTTCTCAACATATTTAATAGCAAAATCAGCGTTTTTATCTGATCCTGGTTTATATTCACCAATCCGAATCAACAATTCGTTTTTCTTATAGTTTGCTAAAACCTCTCTTATTTTACCAACTAGTTGCAAATGTTCCGGATCAATAATAGAAGAAATAATTCTACTAACGGAACTGAGCACATCAATAGCAGGATAATGATATTGCCTTGCAAGTTCGGAAGATAAAATAATATGTCCATCGAGTATCGATCTTACTTCATCAGCAACAGGCTCATTCATATCATCGCCTGCCACTAAAATGGTGTAAAATGCTGTGATAGATCCCTTATCGGAATTACCTGAACGCTCTAATAATTTTGGTAGTATCGCAAATACAGAAGGAGTAAAACCCGCTCTTGCAGGAGGCTCTCCGGCAGCTAGCCCAACTTCCCTGAGCGCTCTTGCAAACCTGGTTACCGAATCCATCATTAAAATGACGCTTTTGCCAAGATCTCTGAAATATTCTGCAATAGCAGTTCCTACATAAGCTGCATTAATCCTGAGCTGTGCTGATTGATCTGATGTAGATATAATAATCACAGAGCGTTTTAAGCCTTCAACACCAAGGTCGTGTTCTATAAATTCTCTTACCTCACGACCTCTCTCCCCAATGAGAGAGATCACATTGACATCTGCCTTTGCATATTTTGCAATCATCCCAAGAAGCGTAGATTTACCACCACCTGCTGCTGCAAAAATACCTACACGTTGTCCAATACCACAAGTGAGGACACCATCGATACATCGAATACCTGTAGAAATAGGAGTCTTTATTAGTTTTCTCTTCAATGGATCTGGTGGATCATTTAAAACAGGATAAGTATCTTGGAGCACTAAAGGCCCTTTTTCTTCCACATCAAGAGGCTCGCCAAGACCATTTAATATTCTACCAAGCAGTTGAGGCCCTACTTTGATATGCAGGGATAGTCGCATAGGAATGACTTCAGACGAAGGCCCAATACCGCTCATGTCTCCAAGAGGAGATAGATAGACTTCTTCTTTTGTAAATCCAACCACCTCTGCAATAAGAGGGGAGCCTTCTCGCTTGATCATGCAAACTTCTCCCATTTTTACTTTGGGGATGATTGCTTTGATCAACATGCCAACAATTTGGGTAATTCTGCCATGTACGGAGGTTAACTCGATATTTTCAAGTTTATTAAGTAAACTATCAAAATTATCCATTTTTCTACCATCCATGGTAATATTGCAGATTAAAGCTGAACGTTAAACAACATTTTCACAGCGCTAATAGCGTTATTTAGTACAATTGAAGAGTATTCAAGTTCTTGTTGAGCTTTTGATAACTTTACCTGGATCATTAACAATTGTCCAGGGTTCATCGTCTGACCATCTTCGTTCAGTTCAGATACTTTTTGTTGTGCCTGCATCATTTGCCGTTGACCATCTGTTACAAGCGATAGAAATCGTACAACCGGATTTTGGTTTTTTGCTTCATCCGGTAGAGCTCCCACCTCTACACCCGCTTTGGTGGCAGCAGAGCGTATTTGACTATTTGCTTCAGTAAGCTTATTTCTTAGCAAATATTTTTGAGAAGATTTTAGCGTCAAATTAGGTGTTTGAAGTTTGCTTTGAAGATCACCTAAAGAGGAAGAAGTGGTATTCATTTGCGCTAATACAGATTGCATCGTAGGGGATCCTAGCATCGGTGTTGTTTGCTGCGTAAGCTGTGCAGGAGAAACGCCTGGCTGGGTAGGACCCGCCTGCTGCGAGGCATTAGACGCTGGTGTCTGCATATAGGATTCAAACGACTTCCCAGGCTGACTCTCTCCTTGAAATCCTTTAACCGGTTGTGTGGAATCAATCGGATCGGTGCCGCCTACTTTCCTGGTAAAATCATCTACCATGATTTATATCCTATTTACGTTTCTGTTTTGCTTGTAACTCATGTGGAGATACTGGTTTTTTCACAAATTTTTCTACAAAATCAAGAGAAGCTTCACAAACATTTTTTACGTCTTTACTTTTTGATTTTGATGTCTCTTTTAGTAGTTGTTCTCCTTGTGTATTTTGCTGCTTGTTAGGAGTCATACTAAGAGCAATACCTAGCATTGCTTTTGCCATTTCATTCTTTGGATCTTTATGAAGTACAGCTTCAAATTCAGTAATAGCCTGTTTGAGCTCTAACTTGCAAAGATGTAAATACCCCTTCCCTAAAGTGGGTAGTGGATTTTCATGATTAAGCATACGAGCTGCTTTAAATAGCTTTAATGCAGAATCTTCATCCGATTGGTTTACTGCGATGAAACCAGCTTCTACAAACAATAAAAAATGATCTTTATGCTTTGTTAAATCAGACATGTGTTTTTTCCTCTTTCTTAATAATATTTACTAGTTTTTTCACAGTAACACAACAATTAGTATTATGACGTTTTCTGGTTTCGTATCGAGGTACTAATCATAGATTGCACTTGCGAAATAACGTTGGAAATAGAATCCCCAACTTGTGTTACTTGAGACATCTCAAATTGAAGAAGCAAAAATTGTCCAGGAGTTGCAGTAGACATGTTAGAAGCAATACTGCGAACTTTGGATACTACGCTCTTCTGTATTGATATGTATTTGCAAATAAGCTGTGAGAAGCTCATATTTGCACAATTTGGATTTACTCCCATTTTTCCCTCAGGCTTTATAAATTTTAATGGATATTAGAAATTACTTTTTTTGCAGCCTTATATGCATAAGCGATTGCTGCCAAATCGTCGCTTCCTGGTTTTTTTCCTTTTAGCTCTTGCTCAACGTCTTTTAAATGAGAGTCAATTTCTCCCATTATTTTTGAAGAAAGTTGTTTGTTTTTTTTGATATCTTTTTCCAAATCAAACTCAAAACGAGCACGCTTTTGTTGTCCTTCTAATCCGTACATAAGTAACTCCTTATTCTATATAAATTCCATCCATAAATGTTTTATAGATTGTAGTCAATAATATATTTTAATCCTTCTTTCTCCAGTAAAACAGAAGTCGCTGTAATTTGAGTAATTAGCATCCCATCGAGAAGATCGCCCATCGATAATATTTTTCCATTAATTAAAACAAATTGATTTGCATCACCATATTTAGATGTCCCTGCAACTTGATATTGGGAGGAGACATTAATTCTGGCGGAAGATTTTCCTATGTAAACAACATAGTTTTTAATATCTTTTATGCCGTTTATTTGTTTGAATTGAGCAATCATATTTTTAAAATCAGATTCGCTATCGGCTCCAACTCTTCCGGCAAGAGTGAGCTCTCCGCTTGCTAAATTAAATGTGACATTGACAAAGCCCTTAGAAATTAATAAGCTTTGAATTTCTATTTCGAGGCTATTTTCTACAACTACTCTGTTTTCGAGTTTATCTAGATAAGGGAAGTTGTTGTTTACATAATCAATCAATTCTGCAATTTGATCAGATGTTTTTAAATAGCCCTTTAAAATGAATTTGCCAGGCTCTGGAGCGATAATTAATACAGATCTCCAATCAGGATTTTTAAATAATAGAGCATTCATCTCTTCCCATACAAGCTCGTCGATGATAACGTTATCGTCAATAGTTGCTACGAATGGTAGACTTTTTAATAAGTAGATCATTTCTTGATGCTCAATATCGGTAAGCACATGTCCAAGCAAGAATAAATTGCCTGAATTATTGGTATAGTTAAACTCTACAGCCGGGAATTTTTTTAGTACAAATTCGATCTCTTGTTTTTGATCGTTGTAATTCACAACAACCGATGTTGTTTTAAATAAGGATAAAACACTAAAAAGCCCAAGTGCTAAAAAAATAACAAAAGCACTCCCAAGAATAATATGTTTTGTTGGAATAAAGAGTTCTTTCCAGTTCTTTTTTATCGCAGCAATCTGTTCTTTCTCTTCTTCTTTAATTTCTTCTTTTCCAAGGTGAGAGAAAGAAGGAATCGGGGAATAAATTGTCTCTCTTGTTTGTTCTTTATCAATGATAAGAAAAGAGGTGGTGCCAAGATTAATTAGATCCTGTGAATGCACGGTTTGTTCTTTTTCAATTACATTACCATTAACAATAACGCCATTTCTGCTGTTTAAATCTTCGATAATAACAGTGTCATCCTCATTGATGGTGATTTTACAGTGTTGCTTGGAAACACTTAAATCTTGAAAGAATATATCGCAAATCGTGGGGTCTTTACCAAGAATATAGGTATGTCCAGGTTGCATGCTAAATTCTGCACCTGTATTGGGACCGGAAATGATTTTAATGATCCATCTTGCAGCGTGAGTATCTGCAAGACTAAGTAAACTAACCTCTTCTTCTAAATCCTTTAGGCTCATCGGCTCTTTATTATTAGGCTCTTCATTGATAGGATCGTCTGGTTTGATCATAGTAAAACGGAAGAAGGTAGCCCCAATTTGGATGATATCGCCTTCATGTAGATCTTTAGGCTCCGCAATAGGATGACCATTAATGGCAGCTGGATTGCTGGAACTGATGTTTTCTAGTATGAAATGATCATCTTCCCTATGAATAATGACATGGCGTCTAGATACAGCAGGATCTTCTAAAACTTGGAAGGCGTGAGCTTCATCTCTTCCAAGAAGCCACTCTTTACCCTCTTCTAAAGCAATAGTGAGTCCGAGTAAAGGACCCTCTTCTGCTATCAAATATCCTGATATTTCATATCCAGCCATGTCTTAGACCTGCTTTTTTATATACGTTTCTATTTGGTCTTTCCAATATTGTAAATGATTGAGGAACTCTTCCAGGAGCTCCTTAAATTCCATATAGTTCTCTTCATAAGGTATAGCCATAGAGAGTGTCAAGAATTTCTCATTTGGCTCTAAGCCTATGATACTTTTTCCCGTACCTAGTCCTAAATAGTTAGCAGACATAATATACATAAAAAAAGACTCCAGGTTCTTTGTAGGAATGGCGTGAAGTGTCGAAAAAAAGTGCACCCCTGGATCTAAATATCGAACATATATGGGAAAAGGGTGATCAGCACTAAAATAATAGACGTGTTCTTTCTCCTTAATAAACAAGGATTTTCGCTTAAATTCCTTTTCAAACTGGTCTAAATGCTGATCTAAAATGGTTAGTGCCATCTTGCTATGCTATTAAGTTACGATTATTTTCTCCCTTATGAAAAATTATAGACTCTTTTGCAAGCAAAAAATTTCTTTTTTCATTTTAATGCAGTTATATTAAAACAATTATAATAGATTAATCTTTAATCAAACGATGTTAAAATTGAATATAAATGAATATTGCTTATAATAAAAATAAGGGTTAATTATTTGAGTTTGTTTGAAAATGGAACAAGAAAACGAGCCAATTTATAAGAAAATATTCGAGAAGTATTTTCGAGAAAGTGAAAAAGGTGAGGGGGCTAACCTTGAAAAAGCATTTAAGGAAATTGTCCTTTATTTAGAGAAGCTTAATACCATTTTAAAAACAGGTTCCTCAGAAGAAAAGAAAAAAGCAATCGAAGAATATGCAGAACTGAAAAAGCTCATTCGCAAGAGGTTAGAAAAGTATAAGGAAGAGAGTGGTCTTAGTGAGACGGAACTGAAAAAAATGATGCAAGACCCTAAAAAACATTCCAGAGATGATTTGGAGATTATCCAATCTTCCGTAGAAGAGATTAAATCAATGAAGGATTTATCAAAAAACATCCAGGAAAATTTACCGGAAGAATCAGCAAAGCCTAAAAAGAAGAAAAGCAAGGACAAGTGGCTAAAATCTTAACAATTAATGGGTAATATTATGCATGAGGAATTTGAACGTTTATTAAAGTTGTTTGCTACAGCGGGGGATCAGGTTAAGCCCAATATCAATGAGCTATTGTTGAAAACACTCGCTTTTTTTAATGCCCTGAAGGCCCAATTTAATGAATCAAATGAAGAGGAGCGCAAGGAGCTTGTTGTTTTGATGAAGAAGATGCATGAACAACTAGCTGTAGAATTGGGGAAAATGGCTAAAAAAACAGGCTTAAATGAAGAAGAATTGATGAGCTTAATGGATAATCCTCAACATTTTACACCTGAGCAACGAAAGGTTATAGCTAAAACAAAAGAAGAAATAGAAGACACAAAGAAAGCGCTCCAAAGAAAAGTGAAGGGAAAATCGGCAGAAAAAGAGTCAGCATCTAAACCAAAGCAGTCTAAAAAAGATAAGTGGATGAAGTCTTAATTCATTATAGGGGTATTTATCGGCATTAGAGCAATTCAACATGTGAATCAATCTCCGGATGCTTCCGGAGGCCCCAGTTCTCAAACGATTCAGCAGGTTACGTCTGATCTGCAACAAATGTATAATTTTATGTCTATGGGTAATGCAAATAATTGGGCAGATCCTAATGTTGGTATATCTGCGAATTTTTGGGCTTATTTTAGTGATATACTCAGTATATCCAATCCGGGTTTTACAAAAGCGCAACAACAAGCGTTAGAGACTGTAGAAAGCTATTTTGGAAATATGCCAAACCCACCCACTTCCTCAGATTATGGGCAAATACTCTCTGATATCAAAAGTGCACTGGGAAGTTTCGGAGGTAGCATTCCCTCATCCAACCCGTTACTGGGGATTATTTCTGCCATAGAGCCTTATATAACCCAGATTATAGGGGATATTGCCCAGATACAACAAGATGTCAATCAACAGAACTGGCAAGCTGTAATGAACGATACCGAAGCAACATATGGGGCCATAGACTTTGTGGCGGGGTATCTGATAGCAGAAAGCCCATCCTATACAGTATCCGGAACTTCCATTCCCTTTTTTAGTGGTATAACCACGTTGTTATTATTGCCACCTAATGGCCTCTTGCAAACACTCCAGGCAATAAACATGGACGCTACATGGATAGTGAATTATGGTAACATCCCGCCATATGAGCAGAATATACAATGGGCAATGTCGACTACTGTAGCTACTGCCGGAGCATCTTTGCAGGCTATTTTAGAATACACATCATCATAATACCGCCCTTTCAACTCCCTCTGTAAGCGCTTTTAAGAAAATGTTTTGGCTGAATAGGGAAAATATTATTAAATCTCACAGGAACAGGCGGTTTGGTTTTTCTCTTCACTAATAATCGGTTAGTTGTATAAAAACTGATATTTATAAAAAATTTATTATTTAGTTTGCTTTTAGTTGTTTATTTATGTAATATAAAGCATGTAGCTTTATTTTAATAAGGAGATGTTCATGGGTATTAGAGCAACTCAACCTATCAATCAATCTCCGGATGTTTCCGGGGGTCCCAGTTCTCAAACGATTCAGCAGGTTACGTTTGATCTGCAACAAATGTATAATTTTATGTCTATGGGTAATGCAAATAATTGGGCCGATCCCAGTGCCGGTATATCTGCGAATTTTTGGGCTTATTTTAGTAATATACTCAGTATATCCAATCCTGGTTTTACAAAAGCGCAACAACAAGCGTTAGAGACTGTAGACAGCTATTTTGGAAATATGCCAAACCCACCCACTTCCTCAGATTATGGGCAAATACTCTCTGATATCAAAAGTGCACTGGGAAGTTTCGGAGGTAGTGTCCCTTCATCCAACCCGTGGTTGAATATTATTTCTACTATGGGCAGTGATGATGAAACGATCACCTCAGATCTTCAGGCGATGCAAAATGATTTCGAGCAATCAAACTGGAAGCAATTGGTAGCCGATGCTGTATCAATGCAAAACTATATAGGGAATATAATGAATTCTATAGGGCAGCTAAACGAGAAATACGATCCGTCTTCTGGAGTTTCTATCCCCCTTTTAGGAGCTTTAGGTGGTGCGTGGATGGGTCTCATGGATATAACTGGTCAGGTACAAGACATGGCTATCCAAATTGGCGAAGGTGATGATCCTACCGGCAATGCTCTGCTACAACTAACGACTCTTATGAATCTAGGTTTTCCTGCAGCGCAGTCGACGCTCCAACAGCTTTTGACTGAGTACGCACAGCCTTCTTAAATTCAAAAAAGCAGTCTAGGTAGATAGGGGCGTGCTCTTATCTTCCTGATTATCAACGAGCAGCTTAACCAGCTAACAGTCAGTTAATCATAATATATTATTTATTGAAACACTAGGGCCTTATGTAACTCAGATTATAGAGGATATTACCCAGATACAACAAGATGTCAATCAACTGTTTATAAATTATTGAAAAATTTATTATTTAGTTATTTTTTTTTTTTTTGTTATTTGTTTGTGTAATATAAAGCATATAGCTTTATATTAATAAGGAGGTGTTTATGGGTATTAGAGCAATTCAACATATCAATCAATCTCCGGATGCTTCCGGAGGTCCCAGTTCTCAAACTATCCAACAAGTTACGTTTGATCTGCAACAAATGTATAATTTTATGTCTATGGGTAATGCAAATAATTGGGACGATCCTAATACCGGCATAGCTGCAAATTTTTGGGCTTATTTTAGTGATATACTCAGTATATCCAATCCGGGTTTTACAAAAGCGCAACAACAAGCGTTAGAGACTGTAGACAGCTATTTTGGAAATATGCCAAACCCACCTACTCCTTCTGACTACGGGCAGTTACTCTCTGATATTCAAAATGTACTACAAACTTTTGGAGGCAGCATTCCTTCTTCTAATCCGTGGTTAAATATTATTTCTGTCGTGACCAGTTGTAGTAACGAGATTATAGCAGCTTTTCAGGCGATGCAAAATGATGTCAATCAACAAAACTGGGTTAAATTATCACAAGATGCTGAACAAGCGATGACAGCTGCGGGATACCTCGGTAGCTCTATAGCAGCGATAATGGGTAATTGTGAGTTACCTTCTGGAATCCCTATCCCCTTTTTAAGTGATCTGAGTATTTTAACTAGTGGGGTCACTCTATCCAATATCGCGTTCTACGCCAGTTCGGTATACACTAATGCTGAAATACTTGCTGCTAATAATGAGCCTTGGTACAACCAAGCAGCTCTGAATCAGGTATCAAACGGTATAGGTAATCTGTCAACTCTTGTGCCAAATTTTCAACAGCTTTTAGCTAAGTATGGAGAGCCTTCTTAAGATTATTCACAGTCAGGCAACAATCTCCAAAGAGTGTAACTCTTTGATAATTATATGGCCCATTCAACCGCGAAATGCAACAAGGTGAGTAAAAAAAATAGGCCAGATGCAAAAAATCTCTATATGTGGTTTTTACGAAACAACCATATAGGAGACCCTATGGCCAAAGGCTATAGGCACCTGACCTATAAACAAAGATGCCAAATTTATATTTTAAAAGAAAGCAAAAATTCACCAGCCAAGATTGCAAGAGTATTGAAGGTGGACCGTTCTACCATTCATCGAGAACTGAATATGCCAATGGAAAATCAGATTTTACTGCAGTTTTATTCAGTTGAGTAGCGTAAATACTGCGTAATTGAGCTTTACGCAGCGGAGAGATGCATTCTCTCCAAAGCATTTTAACTGAATATGGACAACCATCTTAAATTCACAAAAAGCGATCAAGCACATAAACGGTCCGGTTAGTGAATAATGCCGCCCACTTATCTATCTGATTATCAATGTTTAACGCAACAGTCTCATAATCAACCTATTGTGATAAAATTTTTATTATATTGTTTATTATAACGATTAATTTGTTAATTAATAACGACTTATGTGTTTATTTGTAATAAAATCGATTGATTTTTTAATCTATTTATTATAAAATAATTTATGAGAGATTATATCTTTATAACAAAAGGTAACAAAAATGAGTAGTAATCCACATAACGTAACATCAACAACGCTAAACGATGATAGTTCGAGCTATAACCAGTGGGTGTCTCAGTTTAAAGAGGCAGAAGGTCAATGGCTTTCTGACTTTGCGCAGTTTTTGAAGATGGCAAAATCAGGGGATCCTGGTGAAGCCTTGATGTTTGCGATGACAGTATTATTACCGGATAAGATGGTGCTAGGTCAGGTAGCGATGGAAAGACAGTCGATGGCAATTAGTGAACTGTCAAACCTTACAAACTTGCTTAACCAGTTACAAAGCACGTTCCAAAACGGAAATTACAATGGTGCTACTCCGGCGCAACAGGCAGCAAACGAGCAGGCAGACGCGCAGAAATTTACAAATGCTTATAACGCCTTACAAAACGAATTAAATAATAACCCATGGTTGAGCGATACAACGATTTCTGTAGATCATAGGACATTCAACATGGCTGGTATTTTAGGGGAGCATGATGATACGTCATCCACATGGTATCAGTTAAATGCGGAGTTAAACAATTTCTCTGCTGGTCAGTCCGGTAATAATATTGCTCCAGCGCCAACCCCGACTAGCCCGACTAACCCTGCATATACTCCTGGTGCTAATTCAACTCCGACTAACTCCACAGACCAGTTGGTGCAATGGCAATGGGAGCTTGCAAACTCTCCGCAACAGGTGCAAGGATTGGTAAATAACTTGTCGGAGATGACACAGCAAACAGGTTCTGTATCGCAATTCCAGAACAACCAGTTACAGTACCAACAACAGGACTATACACAGATTACTCAGGCGGTACAAGACATTTTGACAAACATAATAAGTATGATCGCGATGACGACAACAAACGAATCATCAACATCATAATAATAAATAATAAATTTAGAGGTAATAAATATGGTAGCCATACATGAGCCCGTAGCAATGCAGCAGGATCCCTCACTAGGATCGGGATCTTCCAACTCTGCGTTTAACAGATTTGCAATAGGTGGGCTGTTTGCCTTCTTGATCATGCAAGCGATATTATCGATGTCGCAATCACAGATGAATAAAACATCATTGGATTCCAGCTTGAGTGAAACATTAGCGAATGCAGACTCGACCTATATGACAAGTGAGGCTGAAACATTACAAACATACTATACTACGTATATACAGGGTAATACGAACACAACTAATATCGCTAATACTACTAATGCCAGCGGTGCTACTACTGACTGTGGCGGTTTGGCTCTATCTGTAGCGGAAGGACAGTATGGCGAAATGCAAACAGAAGCTCAGGGTGTAGAGCAGCAAATGAAATCGGTAGCATCTAGTGCAACCAATACAGTATCTTCTGATAACACGAACATGAGTGACTTTTATCAGTTTGCAACGACAGCGGTACAATTACTTGGTTACGCAGCGCAAATGTTACAACACTCGATGGGCTAATAATAAAAGTAATAAAAAATATAATAAAAATTAATAGGAGCAACAAATAATGGCTACAACTTGTACAACAGCAACAGATGTGTCGAATGTGGGTGTTACACTACCAAAATCTAAAACAAGTCAGCCGCAACTATCATCAGAAGTTGCAGCGCTGCTTTATTTGGAAGATGCTTTATCCGATGTAGGTGGTAAACACCACTCTCATAAAGGGTCAAATACCGTAGTGCCATCTACTAATAATTATAGCCAAAAACAGATGCAAACTCTGATGGCAGAAGTGAATGCTGTATTATCCAAGTTAGCAGAGGAATTATTGGAGTTTGAATACCAAACATCACAAACACAATCAGGTATTAGCAATGCCAACTTAACACTTGCACAAAACCAGTTAACACAAACGATGAACCAGGTTGCGCAATATGAGCAAGAATTACAAGCTCAACAAAATCAGCCCTGGTGGAAGAAGCTGCTAGATATCCTTTTACCGGTGCTTTCTTGTGTTGCATCTGTATTCATGGGGCCGGAAATGATGCTCCTTACTGCTGTATTAATGGCGGTGCAATATAGTGGTGGATTTACTGCTCTTGCAAACGCTCTTATCAGTGCAGGATGTCCCGGATGGGCAGCTGATCTTGTAGTTACAGCCATTATCATGGTAGCATCAGCTGCCTGCGGTAGTATGGGCGCCGCTGCGAAAGCCGTGACTTCAGATGTTGCGGATGCAGCAACAACAGCCGCTTCCTCTACAGCAAAAGAGGTTGCAACAACCGTTGTTTCTTCTGTTGCAAAAGGAGCTGAAACGGTAGGTAGTGATGTTGCCGGCGATGTAACGCAGGAGCTCGATTCTACATTAGCGCAAACATCTTCTAAGATAGGTGACACTGCTATAAGTGGAACGAAAGCTGCACAAAAAGAACTTTCCAACTTGCAAAAGGTACTCAGTCGGTTAACACCGGGCTTTACAAAAGCAGGGGCTTTAGGTGGTGCTAAAATGGCAACGATAATGGGCGTTATGTCTTTAATGCAAGGACAGGGAACAAACAACCAATCTATTGTTTCTGATATTGTTACTTCTATTGTTAATGATCTGCCGGACAGTTGTTTTCCTGGAGGAAAACAAAACTGGACGATGGCTTTAGAGATCGCTGTTACTGCTATATTAATAGTAGCAGCCATTACCGTTGGTGTAAAAGGACCATCAAACCTAAATTCCGCCCTAAAATTTAACTTTAGTAACTTTGTAACCAAATTATCTACTGTGTTAAACTACGTAGCTGCAGCCGGGCTGGGTGGAGCTTCGATTGGAGAGGGTGTTTTTCAAGTTGAGCAGGCGAATATTTTTGGAGAGGAAGCTAGCACACAAACTGAACTGGCAAGTTCTTCTTCAGCGCTGCAGTTATTTCAAGACCTTGAAAAGTTAACTGCATCATTCATGCAAGCAACATCAGGCGCTATAGCTTCTGATGAGCAAGATGTACAGTCACTAGATAACGATACCCTAGCGTCCTTTATGAAACCGATGGCTTCAGTACTCCAAGTGTTAGAGTCAGCGTAATATACATAGTATCAATAAGATATAGCCGCATTCCTTCTCTAGGAATGCGGTTTTTTTTATTATAATTTTTTTTAAAAACTACTATAAATAGATGATATTAAACTGGTTGTGATTTTTGTAAAACTATAACCAATTGATTATTAGCTAGTTAAAAATACATTTAAAATTTGAAATATATATATGAAATGTGATATAATAAAAAAGGCGAATTATAACTTATTCATTAAAAACACATAATATAAACATAATAAAGAAGATTAAGGAGAACAAACTAATGTCAACTCACACAAACAGAGCAGCACCGCAAGATGCACCTCCAAAGGTGATTGGTGCAGGATCATCTGGTCCCACAGCGCCTAATAATGACAATGCCGGGGAGCTTTATGGATTTGGGATGGGGCCTATTGTATTTGCTGGTACTGCAGCAATGATCGCAGATATTTTAAAGATATTAGAATTAGATGCGAAGATTTCAGAGGAATATAATGAGATTGTAGGAACGGGTATTCAGACTTCTATGAACGGAGCTCAAAATGCTGCTACAGCGACATCCAATTCTTTATTGCAACAAGCTAAACAATCAGGCAACAACGAGATGAGTGCTGCCGTGGGAGCTGCCGGTTCTTTCCTAAGTGGAGGCGCTATGTTGGGTACGTTAGGTGTAGGACATAGTGCAATGTCAACTGCTGATGATGAACTTATGCAAGGCAATACAATTAAAGACACTTCTAATGAGATAATGGCAAAACCTCCTACAGAGGACCATACGGTAACTGACGCTTCTGACTCTGATACTACACCGGTAACAGAGAAGAAGCTTTCAGCTGGTGAACAGGCTCAATTAGATGCATTAAAAGAAGGAAACTTTGGACCTCTTAAAGGCGCTACAAAACAACAAATTACAAGACTTCTTAATGTCGGTTATAGCGACGCTGAAGGAGATCTCGCAGATAGTGGTAATACGTTTCTTAATAAGGTTGCTAAAAATGCTCAATCTCAAATTGAGAGTGCAAATGCTGCGAAAAACACGGTTCAATCACAAAGACAAATCTGGCAGCAAATTGGTAGCTCGGCTGGTCAATTTATATCTCAGACAGCTCAAGCGACGGCTCAGGCTGAGAATGCTAATAATCAAACAAATGAGGCTGGATACCAGGCAACGCAGGTAATCAACCAGGCGGTGTTATCAGCTGGGCAAACCATTCAGAGCGAAGCTCTGCAAGGAAGGGATGCTCAAATTCAGCAAATTACAGCGCTTATACAAATGCTTCAAGGGGCGCAAAGCGCGAACCAGTTCAGAGGCTAAAAATATCGTATCTCCCCGCCGCTATTCCTTCCGGGATAGCGGTTTTTTTTATTTCTATAACAATCTCAAAATTAATGCTTTCTATTAAAGTAATAATTATTATTTTTATTTGACATTGGCTAAATAAAAATGTTACAATTAATATGATAATTATTAATTAAGGTTAATTTATGGATCCTAGCTCTTCAGTAGACCCCTCTATGGTGGGCAGGGGTTTTTCTACATCTACCTCTTCATCAGGACGTCCTAGATCGTCCAGCATGATGTCAGGTCGCACGATAAGTTCCACTAGCTCGTCTAGCCCTTCAGTGCGAACTACAGCAGCTGGAACTACTCAGGCTGTATTGCAGCCGTTATCAATAATCGCTACTGTCTTTAGAACTGTTCATTTGGGAAGAGGTATAGATAATGTTTATAGAAAGGAACAAAAGCTAGAGGCAGTTCAACAGACCAAAATTAATAAATTATTTGGGGAAGTTATAGGAAAGGTTGCTGCTGGGCAAACACGAGACAAAATTACTGATAGGATTCCTGGATCTCTTGTATTTAGTGCTACTACTGGCTGGGGTTCATATAAGACCGAATCTGATGATTCTGAGATGGAACATAAGTTCTATGTACAAACACAAGATAGGACGAAGTTATTAGAAGCGTTAGGTGGAAGACATTATTGTCGTTTTGATTATGATTGTACAGGGGACATAAATAGCAAGGTCAGGTCATTTGATCGATCTGCAAGTCCGGTATTAGCAGGCTTACCTACTGATTTTGCGAGCGTTGCTGGCACATACTTGGATGCCCCTTTAAGTAGTCTGCCAGTACAAAATAAAAAGGATGCTTTTACAAGGATTGCTTACGCGCAACGCAGCAAACATAAGGCCCTATATTTTGTAGAACAGAAAATAGGCGAGCAAAAAGAGCATATAGCTCGTTTAGTTCAAGGTGGTCCACAGCAGGATTTACAAGCTGCAAGAGAGAAATTAGGGCAATATGAAAAACTGTTACAGATGCTTCAAAGAACGGATGAATTTGCTCTTACTACAGGTCTTGCTTATTTTGATAGGTCGAATACCAGTGATTCTGAAGAGGCCTTTGAGAAGATGCAAAAAGATTTAAACGAAAAATTGGGAGCGGAATCCCATATATGGCATATCACAGGCGCAGGACGAGATAAAGCATCAGATGAAAAAGTACAAGGAATACAACAATTTCTCTCCGATATAGGAGGGGTAGGACAAACTCTTGATACCATAATGCCATATGTAGAGAAGCATTCTGAAACGGGTCTTCCAAGTGCCCCAAATGCTGTGAATGAGTTTGCTCGCATAGCATATTACGCTGCAGAAGAGGTGGGCTCTGATGAAATGGATGAAGAGGCCTTTATGGCAATGCTAGTTCCTGTTGTTGGTGAACCGTTTGCGACAGAATTTGTGCAATATATTAATCTTAACAAGGATGAGAAAAAAGAGATTACAGACGCATTGCAAGGTGTTCCTCAAGAGGCTTGGAAAGATTCCAACGCTTTTAAAGGTAGCTCCGTTTTATCACATCCTCCAGTGCTTCGAGCTTTGATAGAAGTATCAAAACGACCAACTTCTATGCCAACAATCCCAGTGACGTCTAGCGTGATCGTAACAGACTCTTCGAGCTCTGGAAGTCCTGTTTCCCCAAGTTCTCTAGGGAGCGGTAGAGCAGATAGTACTAGTCGTGCTAGTTCTGGGGTAGATGATGAAGGAGATGACTAGAACGAGCGTTATTAATGCGAATCTCTCGTATTGCATGTCCTACAAGACCATAATCTGAAAGAGGACCTACCTTAATTAGATCCTACAATCTTCCTGCGTAAAACAACCGGCTCACCAATACCATTTACACAATCACCATTGATGATGATTTTTTCAACCGTTGGATCAGAGGGTGAGGAATACATCAAATCAATAAGCAGGTTTTCTACAATCATACGAAGCGCTCTTGCCCCGGTTCCTGCTTCTTTGGCTTTCTTTGCAATCGCAAAATAGGCATCATCTGCAAATTCGAGGATAATACCATCTTCTTCAAAGAGTAGTTGATATTGCTTAATTAATGCATTCTTTGGTTTTATCAAGATCTCCATCAGATCCTCTACGGTCAGTTCATTGCAATTTGCAATAGAATTAAAACGACCGACAAATTCAGGAATCATCCCAAATTGGATCAAATCTTCCGCTGCTATTTTAGATAAAAGATAATTTTGCTCATGATGATCAAAGGTGCGCTTTTCTGCAGCATCAAACCCAATCACCCCTTTACCAAGACGCTTTGCTATGATCTTATCCAAATTGACAAAAGCCCCACCTACGATAAACAGGATATTTTCTGTATTTACTTTGATGTATTCCTGGTTGGGATGTTTACGCCCTCCTTTTGGGGGAACGTTAGCAATGGTCCCTTCCACAATCTTTAAAAGAGCTTGTTGTACCCCCTCACCGGAAACATCCCTGGTGATGGATACATTGGAGGTTGTTTTTCTGATTTTATCGATTTCATCGACATAGATAATGCCTTGCTCTGCTCTCGGTATGTCATAATCTGCATTCTGAACAAGACGCAAGATAATATTTTCTACATCCTCACCAACATAACCTGCTTCGGTAAGCGTTGTAGCATCAACAATAGCAAAAGGAAGATCTAAAATACGGGCGAGTGTGCGAGCAAGTAGTGTCTTGCCAGAACCGGTAGGTCCCAGTAATAATACATTCGACTTGCTATATTCGACCTCCGGCTGTTTATCTCCAGCCAGCTGCTTTGCTCTTACGCGCTTATAATGGTTATAAACCGCTACAGATACTGTCTTTTTAGCTTTGTCCTGTCCAATAATATATAGACTCAAATGATCAAAAATCTCGGATGGTTTTAAGAGTTTGAATTCGTGTTGTTCCTGTTTTCCGGTCTGCGTAGATGCTTTTTTATCGATAATATCCATACAAAGATGGACACACTTATCACAAATATAGGCGCCGGGTCCGGAAATGAGTTTTTCTACTGCATCTTCTGTTCTTCCACAAAAGGAGCACGATGCTGCTGGTTTACTCATAGCTAACTATTTTGTCTCCTTTTTCGTAGAAGTAAGGATTTTATCGACAAGCCCATATTCAATTGCCTGTCCAGGATTTAAATAAAAATCACGTTCAGAGTCTTTGATGATTTTTGCAATAGATTGACCGGTATGGTGTGCAATAATTTCAGCACACACTTGTTTCATCATAATGATTTCTTGTGCTTGCACATGAATATCAGAAGATGTCCCGCCAATACCGCCGGATGGTTGGTGGATCATGAGTCTTGAATGGGCAAGAGTATAGCGCTTCCCCTTTGTCCCTGCACACATAAGCAAACAACCCATGGATGCTGCATGACCAATACAATAGGTATTGATATCACACCCCAAAAAGCACATGGTGTCATAAATAGCAAGGCCTGCTGATATGAGCCCACCGGGAGAATTAATATAAATATTAATATCTTTTTTTGGATCTTCTGCTCGTAAATAAATTAATTGTGCTACAACAGAGTTAGCTACATGGTCGTTAATTTCAGAACCAATAAATATAATTCGATCTTTTAAAAGACGAGAATAAATATCGGTTGTGCGCTCTCCACGTCCGGTATCTTCTGTAACATATGGTGTATAGTGCACATCCACTCCTTTGTGTCATAATAGCATTTAGATAGAAAAGCTCATCTTAATATAGATTCTAAGATTTTTGCAATTGCTCAATCAAATAATCTTCTGCAGCAGATAGCATTTTTCTAGAAAATATAAGAGCTTGCTCTTCTTGCGAGAGATCTTTGATAGGCGGTTGCTCATGAGCCTCTTCAAACATTGCCTCAATCATATTCATAGGAGCATGCATGTTTTCGTCAAAAGAGATTTTAATACGATTGTTTTCTACAATCGTTTTGCATAAATAAAAGAGACGAATAGCATTTGCAGCTTCTTTCATAATAGAGTCTTTAAAAGAATCGGCATTATCTTTCATCAGTTGATCTTTCAACTTTGGATCACTAATATAGGCTTTCATTCGATGTTGTATTTCTTTCAGCAGCAATGATTGCGGGATATCAAAGGTGCTATACTTTTCAAGTAGCTGCTTGCTGATACTATTTCTTAACTCTTGTTGATACGTGCGTTCCCCACGAAGACTTAGCTGTTTTTGTAATTGGGAATAGACATCCTTCATATTATGTAAACCAAGTTTAAGCGCAAAATCATCATTTAATTCCGGTAAAATGGCTTCTTCTATTTTCTTTACGGTAACTCGTACTTTTTTTGGTTGATAATTAGATTTGATCTCTTCCGAATCATCGTCATTTGGTCTACTGATAGTCTCTTTAGCATCCATTGTATTCATGCCAACTACAGCGTCGATCATCCAGTCTGCCATGGATGCTTTTTTTACAGTAAATCTTGCATCATTAAATACTTTTATTGGTGGACTTTGATCCATGTCCTCGATATCAAGCAGCACAAAATCACCTTCTTGAACAGATCGATTATCTATAGTAGAATAGGTGGCATAAAATTGTCTGATTTGAGCAATTGTTTCCTCTACTTTTTCCTGAGAGACCTCTTCTTTTTTGGAATTTAGGCTAAAGGAGGATGGATCTACATGGGGAATACGGGGCTCTGATTCGAATTGAAAGGTAAATACCGCATCAGTTGTGGCAAAGGATTTCACATCGAAAGAAATTTTCGACTCTTGACTAACTGGTGGAGTCTTAGCTAAGCGTTGTGATTGAGTATAAGCCATATTAGCTAAATCTTTTTTAATTTGCTCATCAACAGCTTTCGGATATTTTTTTAATATCATGAGCTCAGGAGCTTTTCCTTTTCTAAATCCTGGAAGAGTAACATCTTTAGCAACCTTTTTTACTCCAGACTTAGTAGCTTCTTTAATTAAATTTTCTTTTATGGTGGCAGTGAAATGAACAATACAGCTGGGATATTTTTCTACTTTTAAAGAAATATTTTCATTTGAAAAGTCTTCCGTGCTGATAGGAGATGGTGTAGTAGCTTTTGCCTTTTCTACAATTTCGGAAATATTTTCTTCGTTTGTCATGAGCCATCCTTGATAGATTGAAAAGAAGCATCATATGCTTGATTATTAAAAAAAGCGGGTGATGAGATTCGAACTCACGACCATCACGTTGGCAACGTGATGCTCTACCACTGAGCTACACCCGCGATATTTGGCCATTTAGGATAAAATTTTTCAAGTTTTTCAGCAATAAAATTAAAAAAATATACATTTTTTCATTGAAGCTCTGGTAAAAAAGATGTAAAAGCTATTTGCTTAGGTCAAATTCACTCTTTATAGGACGAGGCGATGTTAAACTTACGAAAACTAAAACAGGATTTCTCATCAGGCGTATTAAAAGAAGGGAAACTGTTGTTTGATGAAAAAAAAGTGTTGTCAGCAAAAATTTTGCATTTGGATACAGCAACCCTTCGAATCAATGCAAAAATTTTAGGGCAATACAATAACACATATGAAAGTGAAATTGAAATTGATAGAAATGAATGTGAAACTATCGATTCTGATTGCGACTGTCCTTATCATTATGATTGTCAGCATCTTGCGGCTCTTCTTTATTACCTGGAAGCGAACCTGGATGCTATTTTAGTGCAATATTCCACCGATACGAACTTGGATGAAAGAGAAGATATTAATGAGGAGCAAAAGGAGCAAATATTAGATGTTGTAAAAGAAGCCGTATCTAAAGAAGAGGAGAGAAAAGAGGTACAATATCAAAAAGAATTGATGCAAGAATATATTAATGCCTCAACGATTTTAGCAAAATCTCCATTCTTTTTACCAGTAGAGAAAAAACAGGTGGATCATGCAGAACTGGCCATTATTTTTTCTTTTTGCACGGAGGCAACGGTAGTTCCCTTAGTGGAGTTACAAATTGCATTGCGCTTGCCATCGAGATCCAAACCGTTATATGTGCCTCATGCTTGCGAATTTTTAGAAGCGCTGCGATGTGAAGAACCACTTGTGATGGGGGGTAAAAAATATTTGTTTTCCATTGATTCTTTTGCGGATGAACAACAAGCGCTTGCTAAAATGATGCTTGATTACGCAAAAGAACATAATCGCATCAATACGGAAAAAGGGCAGAAAATAGCAATCATGGATATGCGAATATTTGGTATGCTTCTTGCAAAAGCATATACCATTGCTAGCGAGGAATTAAATGCAAGGGGTAGTAGCTTTGATGAAGAGGAGCTCCCTAGTTTACCATGTATTTATGAAAATAGCTTGGAATCGCCTCTTCGTTTTTCTAGAAACTATTCTTTATTTGAAATAGGTATTGAATACATCGCTCCTCCTGCATCGAAGGTTTTACTTGATCCAAAGGTAGTAGTAGATAATAAATCTATTGTACTGGAAGAAGCGCATTTTTTTGAATGTATGAGTCCTGGATTTATCTATGATCATGTTTATTATAAATTTGATGAACGTATTACAAGGCAACATTTAAAGCATCTTCCGATTTTAAGGGAGCTGACCATTCCTGAGCCACTATTTGGTAGTTTTGTCGAAAACTCTCTGCCGGAAATTGCTAAATTCGCCACGATTAGAAACAAAGAAAGTATTGAAAAAGTCATTACCCTGCCGTTTGTAGAAAAACTAAAAGCTATATGTAATATTTCGTATCTCGATGGAGAACTGGAGGCTATTTTACATTTCCAATATGGAAATGTGGAAATTCCCGCAGGGAAAAATCAATTAGAGCTTAGTCATTTACAAGCCTTTGTTACAAATAATGGTATTCTTGCAAGAAACCTAGTGGAAGAGCGGGAAATGATAGAGGATTTATTCCGTGATTTCCAATTTAATCAAGAGCATGGCTCTTTTATTGCAAAATCAGAAAAGAAAATCATCGAGTTCATGACGGAGATAATACCTAGTTATCAAAATAAAGTATTATTTAATTGTCCTCAAAATTTACTAGATCAGTTTATCTATGATAGCACCACCTTTACGCTCCAATTATCTCATACAGCTCGTATGGATGTATATGAAATCGATCTGAGAGTGGATGGTGATTTGAGAGGTATTAAAATGGATAGACTGTGGGAATGTATCCTATCAAAAAAAGCGTTTATTGAACTTGAAAATACAAGACGCAAAAAAACAGATTCTCCAAAACTGCCAAAAATATTAGTGCTCGATCTGGATAAGATGGGTTCGATTGTGCAGTTATTTGATGAACTTGGTATTGATAAGCTTTAAAACCATAAGATGGAAAGACCTCTTTGGAATTTGGCAAGTATTGATGCAAGTAATTTTGCAGGGCTGCCGGTGACGTTTGAGATGACACAAAGACTTGTAGAAATAAGGCAGCAAATGCTAGGAGAAAAAGAGATAGCATATTCTGAAATTCCAAAACAAATTAAAGCAGATTTAAGACCATATCAAGTAGATGGTATCAAGTGGCTGGAGAGACTTAGAAAGATGTACCTCAATGGCGTGCTTGCTGATGATATGGGTCTTGGTAAGACACTTCAAGCTATAGTGTCTATCACACAAAATTATGCTCCACAAGAGACATCGCTTGTTATTTGTCCAACATCACTATTATATAACTGGAAAGAAGAAATATCGAAATTCAATCCAACGCTAAAAGTGGCAGTAATTGATGGTGTGCCACTGCAGCGCAAAAAGATCATTGAACAATCCAGTACATATCAGGTACTCATTACCTCTTATACATTATTGCAAAAAGATATCGATCATTATCAAGACTATGATTTTTCCTATATGATTTTGGATGAGGCTCAACATATTAAAAATAGAGGCACCAGAAATGCGAAATCTGTAAAGAGGGTACACGCAAAACATCGGATGATTTTATCAGGTACACCGATTGAAAATTCATTAGATGAACTGTGGAGCCTTTTTGATTTTTTAATGCCTGGATTTTTGGGAACATATGATCGTTTTGTGGAGAAATATATTCGTGTTGGAAAGGAGGAACAATCAAAAAATCTTGAATACTTAAAGAAAAAAGTCTCTCCATTTATCTTAAGACGTATGAAAGTAGATGTTCTTAAGGATTTACCTCCGCTTCAAGAGCTTACTTATCATTGTCAACTTACCGATGCACAACAAGGTCTTTATACTTCTTATGCAGCATCTGCGCGTGATGAACTGGTAAAACTCGTCGAAAGAGATGGGTTTGATAAAGTACAAATCCATGTGCTTGCAACACTGACAAGACTCAAACAAATTTGTTGCCATCCTGCGATTTTTGCAAAAGAACAAGCAGAAGAGGGAGATTGTGCAAAATATGAGATGTTACTTGAACTATTACAAACGCTAATAGAAGGTAATCATAAAGTAGTAATCTTCTCGCAATACACAAAAATGTTGCAGATCATGCGAAATGATTTTGAACAAAAGAAAATACGGTTTGTCTATTTGGATGGATCAAGTAAAAATAGGCTTGATATTGTCAAACAGTTTAATGAAGACAAGAGCATTTCTGTATTCTTAGTATCACTAAAAGCTGGAGGAACGGGATTAAATCTTGTTGGAGCAGACACTGTTATCCACTATGACATGTGGTGGAATCCAGCTGTAGAAAATCAGGCAACAGATAGAGTGTACAGATTGGGACAGGATAAGTCGGTTTCTGTTTATAAATTAGTGACAAAGAATACGATAGAAGAGAAAATAGTGGAAATGCAAAACCGTAAGCGCGGCATTGTGAAAAAAATAGTAAGCAGTGATGAAGAAGCATTAACGAAACTTACCTGGGAAGATGTCCTTGAGCTTCTACAAGGATAATATGGGAGAAAAACACAAGAAAATATATTATTACCAAATGTTTAAGTACTTTAGGCAAAAAAAATGAATCAAAACAACGTATATGAACAATATCATAAAATTAAAAAACTGCTGGCTAAGCGAGTTCGTGGATTTTCCGGCATGTTCTCGAACGATATCGGGATTGATCTTGGAACAGCAAATACCTTGGTGTATGTAAGAGGAAAAGGAATTGTACTGGCGGAACCATCGGTTGTAGCAGTTGATGCTACTACCAATGAAGTGTTGGCAGTTGGACATAAAGCAAAAGCGATGCTCGGTAAAACACCTCGCAAAATTCATGCAGTAAGACCGATGAAAGATGGGGTAATTGCAGATTTCGAAATTACAGGGGGGATGTTAAAAGAGCTTATTAAACGTGTTACGCCTTCCAGAAGTTTATTTAGACCAAAAATTCTTATTGCTGTTCCTTCTGGTAGTACAGGTGTAGAAAAAAGGGCGATAGAAGATTCAGCACTAAGAGCTGGTGCTCAGGAAGTATATTTGATAGAAGAGCCAATGGCAGCTGCAATTGGTGTAGATCTTCCTGTACATGAACCTGCAGCAAATATGATTGTTGATATTGGCGGTGGTACAACAGAAATTGCAATCATTTCGTTAGGTGGTATTGTAGAATCCAGATCTCTTCGAATTGGTGGAGATGAGTTTGATGAGTGCATCATCAACTATATGCGAAGAACGTATAACTTGATGATTGGTCCTCGTACAGCAGAAGAGATCAAGGTTACAATCGGATCTGCTTATCCTCTTGGTGATCATGAACTGGAAATGGAAGTAAAAGGAAGAGACCAGGTAGCAGGATTGCCACTTACAAAAAGAATCAACTCTGTAGAGATCAGAGAGTGTCTTGCAGAGCCAATTCAACAAATTATTGAGGGTGTGAAGTTAATACTCGAAAAATGTCCTCCTGAGCTTGCTGCAGACCTGGTAGAAAGGGGTATTGTGCTTGCAGGTGGTGGCGCGTTGACTAAGGGGCTTGACAAGTGTTTAATTAAAGAATGTGGACTTCCGGTTATTGTTGCTCAAAATCCACTTCTTGCTGTCTGTTTAGGCACAGGAAAAGCATTAGAGTATTTGGATGCCTTTAAAAAGAGAAAGGTTTTCATCTAAAGATGGATATTTTAAATGATATTCAATCTCAGCAGTTAAAAAAATGGGTGAGGGAAATTGTTGCTTTATGTGAGCCAGGATGGGTTCATCTCTGTGATGGCTCGCAAGCAGAATTTCAATCTTTTGCAGATGCATTAGTAGAAAAAGGTGTATTTGTTGCACTCAATCAAGATAAGAGACCCAATAGCTATTGGTGCGCCTCTGATCCAAAGGATGTTTCGAGGGTAGAAGATAGAACATTTATTTGCGCTCCAGATAAAGAAGATGTAGGTCCTACCAATCATTGGGAGGATCCTATTCTTATGAAGAAAAAGCTACGGAGTATATTTAATGGATGCATGCGAGGAAGGAAAATGTATATTATTCCCTTTAGCATGGGTCCTTTTGGATCTCCCTTCTCTATTTTAGGGGTACAAATTACGGATAGTCCTTATGTTGTCTGTAATATGCACATGATGACTCGTATGGGCAAAGAGGCTTTTGAATTAATTGAAAAAGGATCCAGTTTTGTTCCATGTATTCACTCTGTTGGTGTGCCTCTTGATCGTGAAGAAGAAGATGTGCCATGGCCATGTAGAGAGGATAAGGATAAGTATATCGTACACTTTCCGCAAACAAAGGAAATCTGGTCCTTTGGTAGTGGATATGGTGGCAACGCATTACTTGGTAAAAAGTGCCTGGCGCTGCGTATTGCATCGGAGATAGGTAAAGAGCAAGGATGGCTTGCAGAGCATATGCTAATTATCAAAATCACGAATCCTACCGGCCAGCATAAATATCTTGTAGCAGCATTCCCAAGCTCTTGTGGTAAGACGAATTTAGCGATGTTAACATCTGTATTGCCGGGATGGAAAATAGAGTGTGTAGGCGATGATATTGCTTGGATGCGGTTTAAAGAAGATGGAAGACTTTATGCGATCAATCCTGAGTATGGGTTTTTTGGTGTTGCGCCAGGGACATCTTGGAAAACAAATCCAAATGCAATGAAAACAATAGAGAAAAACACCATTTTTACCAATACGGCGCTAACACAAGATGGTGATGTATGGTGGGAAGGGATGAGCGAGCAACCTCCTTTAATTGCTATGAACTGGAAAAAGGAGAGTTGGACAAAGGAATCAAAAGAAAAAGCAGCGCACCCTAATTCTCGTTTTACGGTATGCGCTAAACAATGCCCTATTTTAGATACTGCGTTTGATTCTCCGGAGGGAGTTCCTATTGATGGAATTATTTTTGGAGGTAGAAGAGCATCTGTTATGCCGCTTATTTGTGAAGCTAAAGACTGGGAGCATGGTGTATTCATGGGCGCTTCACTATCTTCTGAAATGACAGCAGCAGCAGTCGGGGAAATAGGAAAATTAAGACATGATCCTTTTGCGATGCTTCCTTTTTGTGGTTATCATATGGGAGATTATTTTCAGCATTGGATCAATATGAAGGATCACCCAAATTGTAAATTACCAACAATTTTTCATGTAAATTGGTTTTTAAAAAATAAAGAAGGTAACTATCTTTGGCCCGGATATGGGGAAAATACTCGTGTATTAAAGTGGATCTTTGATCGAATCGACAATAAAGTAAAAGCGCAAGAGACTCCTATTGGTTTTATACCGTATGTAAAAGACATTGATATCTCCAACTTAAAGATAAATCAAACTACATTAGAGCAATTGCTTTTTATTGATAAAGCAGCATGGCGTCAAGAGCTAAGCAATCTCAAAGAGTATTTCAAACAGTTTTATCCAAGACTTCCAGCTGTTTTTGAGCATATTATCGAGAAATGTCGTAAAGAATTTTCATCATGAAAGCAATCATCCAATGTGTAAGCAGTGCAAGTGTATCAGTGGGTGGAAATGTCGTTTCTTCCATTAACAAGGGAATGCTTGTTTTGCTTGGTATTCATCTATTAGATGCACCAGAAAAAATAGATTCTTTTGTAACTAAATTATTAGAGCTGCGGTTTTTCCCGGATGATCAGGATAAAATGAACTTATCGATACAAGATATCCAGGGAGAAATTCTAGTAGTGTCTCAATTTACCTTATATGCAGATTGCTCAAAAGGACGAAGACCATCGTTTACACAAGCAATGGGTGGAGCCCAAGCGCTTATTATCTATGAGACATTGGTTCAAACATTGAAAAACAAGTACGAAGCAAACAAGATAAAAACAGGTGTCTTTGGAGCTAACATGCAGGTTAGTCTTGTCAATGAAGGTCCTGTAACACTGGAAGTCGTCCTATAATTTTCACCCATTTTGATGCTTAAGACTGTTCTAGTATGTGTCTAATTCAAATAATCTATTGTCTTTCTAAAAGGCTGATTTTCGCCATATAAAAATGCCTGTAAATATGTAAACGCTTTTTTGTGGCCACTTTTTGTATCTTAAAATCGAGCAGCAAACAGTCTGTTTTACTGTTTGCTGCTTGATTTTCTTTCTGTCGCGAGGATATGCTCATGTCATAGAATGTAGGAGTTAAAATGAAACCATCTCAGTTTATAGGCCGTAATGCTGAAATAACCAGACCTGAAGGACTTTTAGACAAGAAAAGCTTTGTAAATGAGTCGCAGGCATAGCCCAGTATGGAGCTTTTAAGCAAATGATTATTATCTTATGTTTTTTTGATCCCAACATTGCCGTCGATATTGGATCTTGCAAGGGAGTAACTTGTGCTACGCCCACCATCTGAATTTTTCATGAGAATGCCTCGGTCGATAAGGTCGAGAATGTCTCGATAAGCAGTATCCTGAGAACACTTTGCTATTTTAGCCCATTTTGATGAAGTTAATTTACCTTCAAACCCATCTAACATACGGTTAATAATTTTCCGTTGTCTTTCATTCAAAGAAACTTCTGTAAGAGATTCCCAAAACTGTGATTTATATAAAACTCTAGCAAAAGTAGATGATGCATCTTCTATTGCTGTTCCAAGACATCGGAAAAACCATTCTATCCAACAAGTAACGTCTAGGGTTCCTTTTTGAGTTTGCTCCAAAATAACATAATAGCTTTTTCTCTCTATTTGAATTTGTGCAGACAGGCTATAGAATCGGTGAGAACTATTTTCGGAACGAGCCAGCAACAGATCTACAATAGCGCGCCCAATGCGACCATTTCCATCATCAAAAGGATGAATGGTGACAAACCATAAATGAGCAAGCGCTGCTTTTAAAACCGGATCAATTGTCTGCTCATTGTTTAACCAATTCAAAAAACGCTCCATTTCATGATCTACTAGATAAGCCGGAGGTCCCTCGAAATGAATAGTCTCTTGTCCCATACGTCCAGAGACCACCTGGACGGGGCTTATGCGCCACTCTCCCACTCTAATTTTTGTAAAACCACTGTATCCGGTGGGAAATAAATGCTTATGCCAATTTAATAACCTTTCTTTTGTAAGAGGATGGTTAAATTTTTGTGTAGCATCAAGCATCATTTCAACGATGCCATCTATATTTCTATCTACGACATTAAGAGCTGCAATATCCATTCCAAGGTGCCTTGCGACAGATGAACGTACTAATGATGGATCTAAAACCTCACCTTCAATTTCACTAGATTTGACAACGTCCTGCGTCAAGATCTGCAGAACTGTTTCATTGCGTATATGAAACCCAATTGATTCCATTCCACCAATTAAACGTCCCTGTTGATGACGTAACCGAGTAAGTAAATTTAAGAGATTCTCCCGGTCCCATAAAAAATTTGGCCAGTTTTTAAGTTCATGTATATACATAGGTAGAGTCCCTTATCTTACTTTTGATTATAGCATTTAATCCCAGCAAGAGCAACAGTATTCTCCGCGTTATATGCGGAGAATACTTAGATTTTTCTCCGCATTTAACATTCGGTTTCATTGGTTGATTAGTTATAAGCGTCTTATTTATAGTTTGTTAAAAAAAATCATTCCTGCATATTAAAAGCAATTGTCATTCTCCGCATACAATGCGGAGAATATAGGTTTTTTTCTCCGCACTTAACATTCAGTTGACTAGTTTTTATATTTTACCGTTAGAACGGTAAAAATTGCCATTTTCTACCTTTCTGCAGGCTGTTTTGCATGTCCTTAACATTAAGATTAACCTTAGTAGTCCTTTGATGTATCTTTGGGAACAAGAAATAAGCGGCGTATCTCACATTAGTTCAAAAATAGAGTAAAAAGAGTGTTATAATTATTTTTATATGTTTTATGTTTAATAAATATTTTTTTTCACTATTTTTTATTTAGTTTTATTGTTTTTTACATTATTCTACCGCCAAACAAAGGTGTGATTTTATGTTTAAAACAGAAATAATTACAAGCAGCATAACTCTTTCAATATTAGATCATTATACATCTCCGCAAGATAGTTGCATGGATGTAGATACTCTTTCATTTCCCCTTCGCAGCGCTCTTGGGGGAAGAACAATCGATCTTACAAATAAATTAGCAAAAGGCCCTACCGTACTTTTACAAGCGATCATGGTTATTACATCGATTATTGTGCTGCCTCTTACCATTATAGGAGCGATTGCTCTTATCATAAAACATTGCAATCCACCAGTAATTGGTGGCCAGACAACTATGCTTAATCTAGACGAAGATGATAATACCGATTCTATTACAGACACAAGTAGAAAGCCAGAAGCAGCAACAGATGCAGATGTTAGAGCAGCGAGAGTAGCAAGATTCACACAACCACAGCATCCACTAGGGACTAACCCTCTAATCAATCGTGATGATGCTTCAGCAAATGGTGCCCTATTAGAAACGGATTCGGAAACAGAAACGGATTCGGAAACAGAAGCAGAGATAATGTTACCTTTAGAGATTTCTGCAGGTGAAGATCCCCATATTTCAACTTCTCCACAAACAGCATCAAGATTTGTACTGCCAAGAGTTACACTTAGACTGAACAATTCAGGTTCTATACCAGGATGGGATAGCTCTCTACCACATGGGAGTCATGTAAGTAATATGTTTCCAGATGACGCCAGAGCAGCTGGAATAGCGAAGTTTACATCACAGCACTCAGCAGGCACTGATGATGATTTTCAAAGAGCGGTAGCAGAATCTTTAGAAGGTCTAGAGTCAGACGGTGTTGATAGTCCAAATGGAACAGATAATCTATATGCTGGTGCAGTAGGTGATAATCGTGAGTTAGAACAAGCTTTGATAGAATCTGCAGAAACAGATAATGAGAGATTGGAACGAGCTATAAGAGCTTCACTACGCCTACCAACCCCGCCTCCTAGACCAAAAGATCTACTATCACCAGTACTCTCAGCGTCTGAACGCTCAGATGAGAGTGATGAGGAAGAATCTGTGGAATTTGAAGATGGAGTAAGCACTAATGGAAGAGTATCGTATGAGAGTACTCCTTCTATCCAAGACGCAGTAGAAGAACAGTCAGAGTTACCGGAAATTACAGATGAATCAAAACTATCTACAGTTCATGTGTATAATGCGATAGTTGACACCTTGGTAATGGTAATGGGAATTGAAACCAAGGATTTTGATGCACCTACTAGAAAGGCACTGCATGATATTTATCAACACGTTGCTGAACTGCCTCCTTTTGAAGAAAATCCACCAGCATGGAAAGATATTTGCATAGAGTTATACAAGATACATAATAAGAATAGACAATTATTTAAGAATAAGATGCTTCAACTCGCACGAAATCCTAATAGCGAAGAAAAAAAGTTAGTAACTGAGCAGTGGAATATAGCGCAACGGGCGATGATTGGGCTATGGCAAGAGCATTTTACTACCTATTTTACAGCAGTTGAAACTCCACCTGCAGCCTATATGAAGACGCTGATAGAAACATTACAGATGATTGGCAATTTCCCGGAAGATTATGCTGCGTGTGTAGCGATATTTATTAGGAAACTATTATCTATGGACTCACCAATAAAACAAGTGGTTGATTTGTTTAAAGCTATTGATGAAAAAACACCTATCGATGTTGTAAAGATCGATATTGCAAGGGAGCTTGTTGCAGATGCAATAGAAAAAGGGGATGTATCTTTAGCAAGTCAAATAATAAAAGAAATGGGAAATCAATTTTCTGCTACAACTACTCTTGCAAGAGTAACGCTTGCTGAGCAAATAGTGGAACATTTTATTGCTCAAGAGGATCCAAAGATGGCAACTCTTTTAGTTCTTGTTAATGATTTGATGAAAATATTACCGACAACAGCTCGCGTTCCAGCATTACAAGAGCCTCTTACAGGGGCTATAGATAGGGTAGCCACATTGCAGCTAACAGTTGCTAAAAAATCAATAGATATGAAGAGATCTAAAACCGATCGTGAGGCTATTGATAGGGAAATGAAAAGAGTAGCAAAGTTATGTTCTATACAATATAGCGCATTACAAGGCCTATTGAAGCCAGCTAAAAAATAATAAGTAACTCAATCAATGGGGTTTTTAAGGGGACTAGTCCCCTTAAATACTGCTTTAATCTAATTATTATCTTACGAAGATTTCGTTGTGATGAAAGAAAAATGCAATTTCTGTTTTTGCGTTTTGAATACTGTCTGATCCATGTATAGCATTAGCATCAATCGATTTTGCAAAATCTCTTCTAATGGTACCAGGTTCTGCTTTTTTAGGGTCTGTAGCTCCCATAATATCTCTTGTTTTTGCAACAGCATTAGCACCTTCGAGCACCATAACAAGTACAGGACCTGTTATCATAAAATCAACGAGTTCTTTAAAAAAACCTCTCTCTTTATGAACGGCATAAAATTCTTCTGCCTGATGTCTTGATAAATGCGTCATTTTTGCAGCGATAATTTTTAATCCATTTTTTTCAAAGCGAGATAAAATATCACCAATATGGTTATTTGCTACAGCATCTGGTTTGATAATAGATAATGTTTTTTCTTTTGTCATTTGTTACAATCCTTTTTTAGTTTTTCCAAAAAAATGATAAACTTTTTTCCTTTAAAATCAAAGCAAAGATTCCACGGAGTTTTGATGTTGGACCCATCAGAAGTAAAAAAAATTTTAGTGATTAAATTAAGACATCATGGGGATGTCTTATTAACAACCCCTGTTTTTTATAATCTTAAGGAATCTTTTCCAAACGCTAGCATTGATGCATATGTATATAAAGATACATGGCCCATGCTAGAAGGCTTGCCATTTATCCAACAAGGTATTTTGTATGATAGATCTTGGAAGAAAAAAGGTTTTTTTTATCGCCATTATAAAGAGCTATTAGTGCTCTATAAGATCTGGAAAAATAAATATGATATAGCCATTAATCTGACTGAAGGGGATAGGGGCGCTATTGCTTGTATGATATCACAAGCAAAGGTGCGAGTAGGTGTCGATCCCAAAGGAACAGGAATGGCAGGAAAGGCAAGGTGTTATACCCATCTTATAAAAGAAATAAAAGGAATGCGTCATACCGTTGAGATGAACCTCGATGTTATTCGGGAAATGGGTATTAATATAAAAGATAAAGCTCTGCATTTTCATATTCCGTTATCAGAAATGGAGCAGGTAGATGCACTGCTATCAAAGGCCCCAAAAGAATTTATTTTAGTACACCCTGTATCTAGATGGATGTTTAAATCCTGGCCTGTACATTTAATGGCAACTCTTCTAAAAGAGATCCACTGTGAAACAAATGCATTTTTTGTGATGTCTGCAGCTCCGGTAAAAGAAGAAATGGAATTTGTGGATAAGATCATTGCTCTGTGCCCACAAGTGCCTATTTTGAATCTTTCCGGCAATGTGTCTTTAAAAGGACTTGGTGCATTAATTCACAAGGCAACAGCATTGATTACGGTGGATTCGGTGCCCATGCATCTCGCAGCTGCTATTAAAACACCTCTTGTTGCTATTTTTGGACCTACTTCCGAACAGCGGTGGGCGCCGTGGCAACATGATAAAGCAGTAGTAGTTTATCAAGAAATGCCGTGTAGACCCTGTTATCAGGCAGGATGTAACAATAGTTATCGCAGTGAGTGCTTAGAAACGTTGCCGGTATCTAAAGTGAAAAAGGCTTTTTATAGCTTAGGCAATTGGAAAGCATCCGGCTAAATAGAGCGGATAATAATGTATACCCATTCCATGGGTGTTATTAAGGGGTTTTCCACTAAAAATCACTTGATAGGGTGGTGTATATTTTTCGGAAAATACTTTTAAGCTTTTTGCTTTGGTACTTGAACCGGATTTTACTTCTATTGGAATGGCTTTTCCGTCGATTTCCACTAAAAATTCTATCTCAGCCTGATTTTCTTGCCAGCTAAAAAGATGGTCTCTTCCACTAGCAAGCAATTCCTGCGCTATAAAATTCTCTGCAAAATATCCTTTATAGCTGCCGTAGTCATAATCCAGGATAAGCTTTGGAGAAAGATCGCTCATGCTGCCAAGAATGCCCACATCAAAGGCTAATAGTTTAAAAAAATTCTCCTTTGCATAGCCTTTAAACGGAAGATGTCCTGTATTGACAATATGCACTTTAATTATCAACCCGGTAGCTTCCAGCCAGTCAATAGCACCGGCTAGTCGATCATAATGAGTGATTCCCGGAACAACTCCTTTAAACTTAAATCGTGCACTAGAGCCATCTTGTACTTGCTGTAATTGAGCTGGTACTGATCTGAACACGCGATCAATATGCATTGCATTCACTTTGCCTGAATGTTTTGCAATATCAGCATAATAGGTATTGAGAAGATCTTCTTGTTTTTTCCTTACGCGAGAAAATGCTTCAAATAAGTTATCCTGGTTAGCACAGTAGGTAGCAACAGCTTCGGGAAGTCCACCAACTATAAAATATCTTTTTAACTGATCCCATAAATGCTCATGCACAATTTCCGAAAGTTTACTCTTTGAGGTGATAGTTTGAATAAGAGGAAGAGCTTTATCATGATTTGCCATTAAAAACTCTTCAAAAGATAGGGGTCTAAGAGTTTCAAAAGTTACTTTTCCAACAGGAAAAGATCCTTGATTTAAATGAAGGCCTAAAAGAGACCCTGCTCCACACAAGTGAAGTTCCGGCGAATCTTCCTGAAAATATTTTAAGCTCGTAAGAGCTTTGGGCAGCTCTTGGATCTCATCAAAAATCACCAAATCTTCCCCAACGTTGATAGAACGATTAAGATGAAAACTTAGATCTCTTAAAATCCGTTCAGGAATTAAATCAGGTTCAAATATTTTGGCAAGACCCGGTTCTTTTTCAAAATTGAAATAATGAAATTGTGAGAAATGAAGCCTTCCAAATTCTTTTAAAAGATGAGTTTTTCCTACTTGGCGAACTCCCTTAAGTAGGAGAGGTTTCCGATTAGGTTCCTTTTTCCACTTAAGTAATCGCCCCATCATTTTACGTTGCACCGGCACACCATTAAATAAGAAATCTGATATCCTTAAATTATCAAAAAGTGACAATTCTGTCACTTTTTTATCAATAAATATGACAATTCTGTCATATTTTTAACTTTGTAAAATTATTTTTTATCCTGGAATTTTGCCAAAAAATGATAATTTTGGGTTGTAAAATAATCTTGGTAATTAGCCAAGGTTAAGAGAATCAAAGGCTTTCATCTCGACCAATAAGAATTGAACAGTTGGGATAAAAAATCGTACAGATTTGTCTAACTTTATCTGATGGTCTATTGCTTATAATTTGAAATTATAGCCAAGATAAGATCTCTTTACATCTTCATTATGAATGAGTTCTTCTACGCTTCCTTCAGCCATCAGGGATCCTTCATATACAAGATAACTACGATCTACAATCGAAAAAATTTCTCTTGCATTATGATCGGTAATCAGGATGCTGATGTTTTTTTCTTTGAGCAGGCGAATCATTTTTTTTAAGTCATGCACGGTAATGGGATCTATATTGGCAAATGGCTCATCTAATAATAATAGAGAAGGTTTTGTGACAAGGGCCCTTGTAATTTCCAGCCTTCTTCGCTCCCCACCTGATAGTTTTGAGGCTTTCATCTTTGCTAAATGATGAAGATGTAGCTCTCCAAGAAGATGGTTTAATCGCTCTTTTCTTTCCTGTTTGGATAAAGGGAGTGTTTCCAGGATGCAAAGGATATTTTCTTCTACTGTAAGGGATCGAAAGATAGAAGGCTCTTGTGCAAGATATCCCATACCCATCTGGGCCCGTTCGTGAATCGGAAGAGTAGTGACATCAACTCCATTGAAAAAAATAGTACCAGAATCTGGTTTGATCAATCCAATTGCCATGTAAAAGGCAGTTGTTTTACCAGCGCCATTGGGCCCTAGCAATCCGACAACTTCTCCGGGAGAAATCTGTATGCTGAGTTGATTGACAACTTTTCTGTTGCCATACTCTTTTGTTAGGTTTTTTGCATCTAGCAAATAGGTGTGTTGCTCTGTCATATTAATGAGGGGGAGAGGAGAAAAAATGTTTGAACAATTTTTTTTGCTCGTGATCGAATGCAAATTTTACTTTGCCAACTCCCTTGATTTGCTCCTTATTAGAAATGATAATACTATCAGCACTCATCTCCATTTTGCCATTTTCTTTTAAAAATAGCACCTTTTCTTGTTCTTTTGCAGATAAGATGAGGATGTCTTTTTCCGGATAATAAGAAATAATATCGCAAATGGCAGTATCAAAAGGATAATTATCTTTTTTCAAATAGATTTTGATGTTCCCTTTGCACTCAATTAAGGAGGGGTGAAGTCTCTGATCTTGAAAATAATAATCCATGTGGATGGAATCTGCATAAATGGTAAGAGGTCCTTTTCGATAAACGTTTTGTTTATCCATTAAAAAAGAAGAGGTTGGTTTACTGGCAATAAAAGATTGCAATGTTTTGTTTAGTTTAGAAAATCCAAAACAAGAAAGAGATTCTTCTTCTTTTCCTTCATTTTTTAGTTGAATAGTTGTCGGTCCAAAAGATCTGATTTCTCTGATATAGGACTTATCCATATGACGCTCGTAATCCACTTCCATTTTTCCATCGGATAAAATGACGCCTAAATCCTCATCTTCCATTTTATTATTGCTTGTAAAAATGAAAAGATTAGCCAGCTGACTCCAAATAAGAGTGTCTGTATGAAAATTTAATAACTTGTTGCTTTCATTATCACGGATTTTTCCATCTGCTTTTTCCATGATGATTTCTTTAAATTTGGTGTTTACTGTAATTTTATCAGAGTTGATACGGTTATCTTGTTGGATTAAGATGCATTTTTCATGCAGTTTGGGAAATAGTTGGATAATACCAGATGGTAGAGCATCAGATGAGGGATCATTTAAACGTTGGTAAAAGGCTTTATCGCTATAAAGATCAAAATGATTGGGTAGCGTTAAATGTACGTCGTGAAAAGCATTTAAATGGTGGATTTGATATATATCATCGATCTCTTTCAGTATTTTGAATTCTACATCTTTGCAGGAGAGTTCAATGGGAGATTTCCCATCATCTGTATGGATGATATCTTTATAAACAATGTGCTGATTCCCACTTTTTAAGAAACCTATCAAGTGTTCAAAATCAATGGATGCAAAATCACAGGATAAAGAAGACTGCTCGTTTAATTTAAGTAAAACATCTTTTTCAAATTCTATTTTTTTTAATTTATCTTTTTCTGTTTGTGTAACTAAGGCAGATTTAGAATACAGTATTCCAAAAGGATGTGTAATTTGCACAGCACCATCTAGACGGATCAAATGATCTTTCATGGAAACAGTAGAGGATTGAATGGTTATTTTTTCACCAAAAAGACAACAAGAGCATAGAGTAAGTAAACAGATAAAACGCTTCATTGAATATCCTCCTCAAAAACAGCTTCAAAGTGGCTCGCAAAAAAATCTACCTTATTTTCTGTAATGTTGAAAGAGGCTTCTTTTGCTTTTCCTTTAAATAGTAAAAGAGAAGGCTGGATTTCTTTAACAAGCTCGATGCCATTTTGTTCATACATAGCAAGAAGGACGTCTTGTATGTGTAGCTCATGCTGTTTATAGAAATACATGCCATGCGTTGATTTGAAATAACGTATCTTTTGATGAGGAGGTGAGAGAAATACTTTGTCTTGCATCCAGCATCTAATGTGGTCCATGTTTTCAATGACTTCAAGACCATGCTTTCCGGGAATAATGGTTAAGGTAGAGGATAGATTTTCTAAATGATGATGTAATCGACTCCCATCTTCAACCGTCCATAAATCTTTTGTCCCCATTGATCTTTTTTGATGGCAAACTTGGGCTTCAACGGTGGGATGAGCAGACAAAATATCATCTGGTTTTATGCAAAAAATCAACGTCATAGTAATAAGAGAAAACATCATAAGAAGGTATTTTGCATATTTTTCTACTTGATATAGCATAGATTATCTTGTTAATTCATAAATCTTGATCAGAACAGGCAACATTTTTTCAAGTTCAGAAAAAGGTATTTGACATTTAGCATCGCTTTTTGCCTCTTCCGGTTTGTTATGTGCTTCCATAAATAATAAATCTGCACCTGCTGCAAGAGCTGCTTTTGCAAGCGTGAATATATGCTCCCGTTCTCCTGAAGAAGAAGTAACATCACCACCGGGAAGCTGTACAGAGTGTGTAGCATCAAAACAAACAGGGAACCCAAATTTTTTCATGATAGGAAATGCTCTCATGTCTGTAACAAGATTATTATAACCAAAGGTATAGCCCCGCTCTGTTACTATAATCTGGTTATTGCCAGATTCTACTATCTTGTCTACAACGTTTTTCATGTCCCATGAGGCTACAAATTGCCCTTTTTTGACATTCACCACTTTATTTGTATTAGCGCAGGCAATGAGTAAATCGGTTTGTCTACATAAAAAAGCAGGTACCTGGATGACATCACAAACAGAAGCTGCCATGGCAGCATCTTGTGGAGAGTGAACATCTGTAAGTATTGGTAAATCAAAGTTTTTCTTTACTTCTGCAAGGATGGTTAGTCCGGTTTCTATACCAAGGCCTCTAAAGGAATGGATCGAAGATCTATTTGCTTTGTCATAACTGGATTTGTAAATTAGTTGAATACCATATTTTTCCGTAAGTTTTTTTAGAAACTCTGCAGCATAAAGTGCTTTATCTCTACTTTCAATAACACAGGGACCGCTAATGAGAGTTAAAGGATGATTGGAACTAATGGTTACATTTTTGACTTTCAACATGACGATATATATCCTTTAGGTAATAAATTCCAGGAGATTGTTTGTTTAAAAAACTAGCTGCTATTAAAGCTCCCTTGGCAAACGCTTCTCTACTTGTTGCGCAGTGAGAAATCTCTATTTTTTCATGATCAAAAGAGAAAATAAGGCGATGCTCCCCGATCTCTCCCGGATGACGAATACTATGAATCTCTACGATAGATTCTGGAGATAGTAGTAAGATCTGCTGTTTTAAAAAAAGAGCAGTGCCGCTAGGCGCATCTTTTTTTTTCTCATGGTGCTTTTCTATAATATCAACATACCCTTTTCCATACTGCATAAATAATAGTTTCAAAAAATGTTGTATAACTAACATGCCGGGAGAAAAATTAGGAGAGACTAGGATGGGAATGGATGTAGCTGTTTGCTTTATGGTTTCTAGCTCTTCGTTAGTGTGTCCTGTTGTTCCAATAACAAGAGGAATATTATTCTCTACGCAAAAAAGTAGCATTTTTTTTGTCCCAGCAGGAGATGTTACGTCAATAATAACATCCGATTGCTTTAATGGAGTAATATCGACAAATGATCGATCTTTTGCGCAGCTTATAATACAGGATCCTAAACGACCATGCTGTCCATGAACGGCTATTTTTAGAGTCATTTTCCCTCCCTTTTTGCGAGATATTAACAAAAGTATTTTGTTTTTGGAACGAAAAAAGTTGCATTTCTTAATATTTATAGTTAAAATCTCACGACGTTTGGATTGATAGCTCAGAGGATAGAGCATCCGCCTTCTAAGCGGATGGTCGCAGGTTCGAGTCCTGCTCAATCCGTTTCTTTTTTTAACACCATTTGAGTTGTGTAAATGCGAAAAGATAAGGATCAATTACTAATTGGAGATATCGAGTTTCAGCCTTATCGATTTCCACAACTTGACCAAATTATCCTTGAATTATCTCAAAAAAAATTCCCTAATCTTATCCAAAAACAATATACAGTATCAAAACAGTTGTATGAGGTAATTAGCGGGGATGATTCAAAAAGATTTTTACTTCCTGCTGTTGTGCATTTTATCGAACAAATCGATATAAGAAATATAGTTCCCTCTTATAATTTTTCTCTCTTTGAATTTTGGCTCAATCAGCATGCCAACTTATCTCAGGAAGAGCAGCTAAAGGTCCGTGGTAAAATTATGGGTAAGTACATTCCTCGGAATGATTACCAGGTTGTATTCCCGATAGGCTCTGGAAAAACATATCATGGGACACATTTTGTTACAGCACATGGCTCTCCGGATATTGATACCATTGTTTCTACTTTTTGGGGATGGGTTGATGCATTTGCTTCAAGAGTCTCTAGCGGATTTCATACCTGGAATATACCAGATGGCCCACCATCATCTGTAGTAGAAATCGATTTGTTGTTTTATCAAGTTTTTGGCCCTAATGTTTTCCATTACCTTGCAAAAAACAGAAATACACTAGCAGTCACTTCCATGGATTTAATGACTCAATCCGGCGTTATCCAAAAACTTCCTCATGAATTTACCTTTGATATTGATCACGAAAGAAGCAAAACGGCTGTTGTTGTTGTGGATGCCGAGGGCTCTTATCTTGGAGATTGGAGACATATGGATGTCGAAGGCGTTAGGCAAGTAGTGAATGTGTTTAGCATTTGTCTGCGCTGGATAGAAAATGATTTGCATGTTCATTTGATATCGCTTTTCTCTTTGGAAAAGGTTACTTTAAATAAAATCAGTGAAGAAATAGATTGTTTATTTTCTAAAAAAATCATCGAGACAGAACCTGCAAAAGAGTTTACCTTTAGACAGCAAAAACAATTGCAATTGTTTTTGGAAATTGTATTGCAATTACCCCATGGACTTGAAGCTACGTTCAAAGATTTTTTAAAAATGCTCGAACAAAAAGATATTGGAGATTCCGTAGCGTTTGTTAAAGCATTAGAAAAACTAAAAAGCAAAGAATTATTCGATGCTTCCCATCATCTAATAGAAAATAGACCTCGCATTTTTTCTTACTTGCAACAAGTATTTGTTAAATTATCTCAACTATTTTTAAGTGTAAGAAATTATATTGATACCCTTGATATGTCTATGCAAATCAAGACAAAGGTATTTAAGCATAACCCCTATTTTTTGTCTTATCGGGCAGACATTGATGAGGTAAAAGCAAAAATAGATTCTTATCCTTATTTGACGGTAAACATATCAGATTATGAGGGAGAATTATTCCCGATGGGAGTGATTTATGCTTCTGATTTATATCAAGATAAATTGGGCACGGTCAGCTTGCGAGATTTTTGTAATAGAGAAGAAACAAAAATCCCTTCCTACTTAGAGATAATCAGTGTAATTGACCATCATAAATCTTCTCTACATACGCTATCAGCTGCACAAGTTACTATTGCAGATGCACAATCTTCGAATGTCCTGGCTGCTAAACTAAGCTTTGCTATGCATGATTCTTACAGCCTTGGAAATATGCAAGAAAAAGAGATAGATGAACAACTGGAAAGATTAAAAAAAGAACCTCTTACTTCTATTAATGGGCGTATATGGCAACGATTACTTCAAAAAAAGATGATCTTTTCCAGATTGGGAGAATATTTTCTTTCTCCTGAAAGAGAGTGCTTAGAATATAAACATTATTTACATGCTATTTTTGATGATACTGATTTACTAACAAAAATGACTCCTCTTGATGTAGAAGTAGTAAAAGACTTGCTGAATCGTTTGAAGTCATTGCAACAGTGCAAAGAAGTAGAGGCCCTTGATTTTGATGATATCTCAAACGATGAAAATTTTGTTAAAAAGGCATCAAAACGTCTTGTTCAAAGTAAAGAATTATATTCTCTATATTCTAAAGTATATCAAAAAAGAGAGCAGATTATTGCTCAAGAAATCGAGAAGTGTGTACAGAGCGGTCAATCCAATATATTTGCAGATTCTAAAGTGCAAAATGGTTGTGCAAGAGTAGGTCAAACGAAACTTTTTGAGAAAAATATTGCACTATTTCATCAATATGCAGACCAAATCAGACAGATTTGGTTGAGTAAATCTACACAATTTCATAAAGAACAATCCTTGGTGGAACTTTATTTTCATATGGTTTCTACTATCGCGGGAGCGGAAGATTTATATCAGGGAAAAACCGCTGATTATAAACATAGAGATGAGCTGTGGGTATATATTCCTTTTGCAGAATCTGCAACGCAGCTATTAAAACTCTTTTTAACAGCTTTTCAAACGTGTCCTTCCTTAGATCTAAAAAATATGGAAATCGAGTTTTTGGGTGATAATGCAAATGAACTAATGCAAATCTTTAAGGAGAGCTTTATTGAAGTTCCTATGAAGGTTGTCTATCAAGGATTACCGATGGCTATCATTTACTATAAAGCTGGTTCGATGAACTCAAGAAAAACACAGATCTCACCTTATCTTCCCGGTAAATAAAAAGTCCAAGTAATGCAGCCACTACTTGGACAGTAAGAAGAACGTTGTTCTCAGAAACAAACAATCATCAATTAAGACGGAGATCTACTTTGAGATTCATCTTCAATGATTTCAAGACTGACTCGTATACCATTACGGCTTGCAACAGACATTAGTAATGTACGAATAGCATTAATTGTTTTTCCTTTTTTACCGATAATTTTTCCAATATCGGATTTTTCCACGCTAAGTTCGACAATTAAAGATTGGCTTCCACCAATTTCATTAATTTTTACCTTATCAGGATTATCAACTAAGTTCTTAACGATGTATTCTACGAATTCTTTCATAATCCGGTCCTTTTATTTTTCGCAAAAGCCTAGAAGTTGCTGTGTGAGTTCTCACATCATCAACTAAATTTATAATATAAAAAAATATTAATCTACTAAATTATACCAATTTGGTAAAGAAGAGGAAAGAGTTAAATTTTTTTTTGTTATTGGATGGGGGAATATAATCTGGTAACTATGAAGTAATTGCTGAAAAAATTGATGCTTTTGATTCCATTTATCAAGGCCATAAGTCGTGTCTCCTAAAATAGGGTGGCCGGTATGTTTTAAATGAACTCTAATTTGATGTGTTCTTCCTGTTACTGGTTTTGCTTCTATTAAAGAGAGTTGTCCATTAGATCGAATAATTTTTATGTCTGTAATAGCCTCTTTACCATCAGGCTGTATAGACATTTCTTTACGTTTTATAGGGTGTCTACCAATAGGAGCATGAATGATTCCTTCTATTGGTTTGCCAATACAGATAGCCAGATAAGTTTTTTTTACTTCTCTTTTGGCAAAGCTTTTTACTAGTTCTTGATGGGCCTTAGTAGTTTTTGCACTCATCATGATGCCGGAAGTATCTTTATCCAGGCGGTGTACGATACCAGGGCGCAGCTCATTTTCTTGAAAATCTAAGGTTTGACAGTGATGGAGTAGTGCATTAACGAAGGTATTATCTACATGTCCCGGCGCTGGATGGACGACCATTCCCTGTGGCTTATTAATCACAAGGATGTGCTCATCTTCATAAATGATATCCAGAGGAATTTCTTGCGCTTTTAAGCTGATTTCCGGCATTGCTAAAAAGTTAACGGAAATAGTGTCATTTACTTTGATTTTCTCCCGTTTTTTTAAAACGGTCCCATTTACTTTTACAGCCTGTTGCTCAATGAGATATTGAAAATATGTTCTCGAGTGCTGTTGGAAAATAGAAGATAGGGCCTGATCTAGCCTGAGTCCACAAATAGAGGGATCTGCTACAATCGTTTGTATATCAAGTTGCTTCAATTTCACCAGTTGTTTCTGCTTGTTTCATTTTTTCTGCTGCAGCATGGGCTTTGCTTTGCTCTTGTTGGATTTGGCTATTAATCATGCTGCAAAGGGTTGCTTGGAACTTTTTCCATCCCTCTGGGCCTAAATAACCTTCTATCCACTGTTGCAGAGATTGACCCTTTTTCCCATAACTGGGTTTTCCTGTTACTCCCGGGAACATATCAGGAAATCCTGGCGGTAAACCGCTACCTGGACCGCTTACATTAGACATGATAATACCTCTTTATTTCGATCTTGAAAAGGCGTATATTTTTTTTAATACGTATATTTTGTTGTGTAGCATATGATAGATGTTTTGATACACGAAAATGTTGTGAATCTTTCGATTGGATTATCAAAATCCCACATGCTTTATTTGCCATATTATAAAAAAAATCAAAAAAAAATTCATCATATCAAGCAAGAAGATCAGTTGTCAGAAATCATTGGTCTTATTGAATATCAAGAGGGTATTGCCTATAGCATTGCTCTTTTGGCAAGGAGGGCCTACACTACCTTTGAGATGAAAAAAAAATTGTCTGCTCGTATTTTTTCTTCTCCTATTATCGATGAGATTATCCATGAATTATCAGATAAAAAATACTTGAATGATGAAGAAAACATAGGGTGTTTTTTGCGCTATTTCATCAAAAAAGGATATGGTCCTTTATATATGCAGCAAAAACTAAAAGAAAAATTTAACAAAAATTTTTCTATGAAAGATATCGACCCTTTTTTTTCAAAAGAAGAGCAACAAGAGGTCCTATTGCGAATCATCAAAAAAAAGATCGGCACAAAAGACAAAACCGATAAAAAAGTGATGTGTGCTCTATACCGTTATTTACAATCTAAAGGCTTTGAACTAGAACTCATTATAAAAGTCTATAAGCAGTTTTTCTAAAGTATTATTTGCAATTTTATCCGTTATTTTTTTATACATAAGGATTTATAATAAATTGTTATAGTTATGCAAATTGGTGTCCTAGGAGTAAATTTTAAAACATCGTCATTGATCAATCGTGAAAGTCTTGCAATAAAAATTGATCAACTGAAATATGAAGAAGCTTTTTGTGGCTGTGTGGTGTTATCTACTTGCAATCGCTTGGAAGTCTATTTTTCCATGGAAGATTTAGCAGAAAAGCAATCAATTCTTATGGAGCATATGTTGCTGCAGATCAATCCAGATATAGGACAAGAATTTTATACTTTTTTCTCTTTTGAGTGTTTTTATCATCTAGCTAAAGTAACATCGGGACTAGATAGTGCTATTTTTGGAGAGAGTGAAATCCAAAGACAGGTGAAGCAAGCTTATGAAGAGGCAACAACAAGATTTCATCTTACGAAGGAATTACATTATCTTTTTCAAAAAGCATTGAATATCGGTAAGTCTATTCGCCATCTTGGAGTAGAACAAGCACAGCACAGCTCGTTGGAATCTGTGATTTATAATATTATCCACAATGAAATAGGAAAAAAAGAAATATCTTGTTTATTTATTGGCAATTCGCAAATTAATCGAAGGATTCTTCGTTTTTTTGTAAAACGCAATCATATTAATATTACGCTTTGTTCAAAAAACAAGCCAAATTTAACAGGTGTAGAATGGAGCAATATCGAGTATCTTTCAAGAGAGCATTTATGTGATCTGCGACATTTTTCTGTTATTATTGCAGCTACTAGTGAAAAACAGCATATTATTAATCTTAACCATATTCATACTGCAACGGATTCCCTTCTTCTTTTTGATCTAGGGCTTCCCCGTAACATATCGCCTGATGTTGCTGATGCCAGTGATGTTAAATTGTTTGATCTAGAAACACTGCAATGTCATATTCGTGCAAATGAAAAGGTCTCTTTATTAATGAGAAAACGGTTTGAGCATACAGCATTAGAATCCGTAGAAAGGCTATTTAAAAGATATAGCACTTATCAGAAAATGGAGATAATCCATGCCGATGATTGGATTAGACATGCTTGAGCCCCTTGATGGTGAGAAGTTTTTTGTCCCGGTTTCTCCGATGTTGTTTCCTGGCTTTGAAGCGGATCAAAAAAAGCTAAATATCACTTCATGCAAACCGGGATGTTACTGGGTGTCAGAGATAATTACAGGCCACAGTCTTGCGCTGTAGGTAATTGATCTTAAGTATTATTCTTTTGCAAAGTCTGGGATAGCCTTGTCTACTAAAAACCATTGTTTTGCTTCTTTGGCAGATAGTCTATGAGTTGGATCCTTTTCTAAAAGACCTTCCAAGGCATACTGTATATTGCTGCAATATTGTTGTACTAGTTGATTTTTTCCCTCTTCCATAAGACGTTGTTGAAAAACTTCGTCTGTTTCTTCGACAATTGGTGAAACAGCACAAGAAAGGCCAATAGTTAGAAGCATTTGTTTTGTTTTAGCTTCACCATATTGCAACGTGAGAGTTTTTTCTATCCAATTGGAAAAAGGCTCTTGTAGTTCTTCCCATGGAATGTCTGCTAATAAAGTCTCTTTTATTTGCTGCGGTGTTTTCCCATATAATGCAACTAGCTCGGATTTTGTTTGATAAGATCTAGATCCTTTTAATATATGAAGAAGAGTCAATCCTACAGCCCATGAATCTCTGTTACTTTGGTCGCCTTGTGCACGAGATTTTAGTAGTATCTCTGGAGAGAGATAATTCGGTGTAGAGAATGATGGCTCACTACCTCCGATTGTAGCACCATCCCAATCAATCAATTTGGCCTGTCCATGTACGATTAGAATGTTTTCTGGTTTGATATCTCCATGGATGATATCAAGGTCTTTTGCTTCTGCTAGAGCATCCAGGATGTTGATCATCCAATCAGGTAAAGATTCAAGATGAGTCTCTCTGAATGTTTTATCTTTTAACAAGGAAGATCCATCAGCCTCTCCTTTTTCCAGGAGCAAGCCTTCGTATCCAATATAATGTACCTGGGGAACATGCTCAGGACTCAGTTCGGACATGATAGACATACCATGTTCCATAATGGGAAATTCATCATAGTCTTTAGGTATTTTTAATGCATAGGATGTTCCATGAACAGTAGCTTCCCGTATAGATCCAAACCCACCATGGGCAATTTCTTTTCCTTGTGCAAGTACTCTATTCCCTAACTCTTGTTCTCTAAGGATAAAAAGAGTATCTTCAGGAATATGAAAAGCAAAGGATGTGTCTTTTTCATGATGACTAAGTACCTCTTGTGCTACGTGAGATATTTTAAATAAACTGGATACAGTAGCGCTGAAATTTCTATATGGCCCAATATTAAACCGCATCCAGTCCCAATCTTTTAAACGTTTAGCTTGTTTTTCTATAGAATGTCCTCTTGTTGATGCTTGAATAAGAACCATTGTCATTTCAAGCCAAATAGCATGATCAATACCACCTCTTTCTTCTATGTGATCAAGCAGTATATCGACTTTATTCCGCTCGGTATCAAGAGCTCCTGATAGAGAAGATAAGGAAACTTCCATTTTTTACTCCATTTTTAATTATAAAAGAGTAATTATAAAATAATTTTTATTATGTTTCAATTAAATTCTAGAATTTGTAAGCGTTTTTTTAAAAATGTCCTAATAAAATTAATTAGAAATGTCCCTTTCTAGTAATTAAATGGTTATTACTGGGAGGTAAAAACAACCATGGAAGGGGCTATCAACATGAGTATCAAAGAGTTAGAGAGATCTAAGGTTTTTGTACAGTTGGACAATAAGACTATAACAGCAACACAAGCTGCTAATAACCTGGGCATTAGCTCAAGACAACTGAGAAGATGACGTAAAGACTACAAAAAAACAGGGGTTTTAGCCCTGATTTCCAAAAATAGGACATTTCTAATAAACTCTAGAAGCGGACGTTTCTATTTAACGCTAACATAGAAAATTTCGCCAACTAACCTTTAAACTACGTCTAGTTGGCGTTTTTAAACTTCATAATAGGTTAAATATTAGGAGGTAAATATAAATTGTTATAAAGAGATCAGGTCTGGTTTTAAGATCTTGAGCTAATGCACAGATTATTAGCTGCTTGTGCTTTTGACAGATTGATTTTCTGAGGACAGCTTTAGAAGTTTTAGTGGGTTTTGCTAAATTGTTCACGGGAGAAATCGCTTGGATAAAAGTGACTCATCATTACCTCCAAAAAGATTTTAAACAGGTTCTTACAGGCGACATCTATGGCTGCCGACTTACGCGCGAGCCAAGCAGAATAAGGCTCATTCCAATATCTTTTCCAGCATATTTATACCATCGCCTGATAGACAATGGAATTCGGATTATGTTCAAAAGTGTGCTCTGTCATTAAAACTCGAGAGAAGCCCGCTTTCTCTAAAAACAATTCCATCTCGCGAGGGTAATACCAGCGTATGGCCAAATCCTCTTCCTCGTGAGCGATCACCTTACCATTAAGACGTTTTTCATATTGATTTTTAGACGTTTCCAGTTGCTCCCACGGATCGATTATCGTCATCGATTTGAGGAAAATTTCAGCTCCATCTGGACATGTAACGAAGCGGTTAGATGAAACCGTTTTCTTCTCCTTCGATAGCGAAGCACCTTCAATACTCTCTTTAATGCTATCCCATGGAATGAACGTATCAAGAATAAGTGAGCCGTCAGGCTGTAGATGAGAATGTAAAATGCGGAGGACTTTTAGCGCCTCAGCTCTGTCGGTAATCAGTTGAAAAGATCCAACCGCAATAAAAATGAGAGCATACTTCTTCAACGACGAGCTTTCTATCTGCTGATTGAATAGGGACACCTTCAGATTTTCAGAGAGACATCTCTTTTTACAGCTTTCCAACATCTCTGCAGAGTTATCCAATCCGTCGATCTCGAATCCAAGTCGTAGAAGTGGCACAAGAAGCCTTCCAGACCCGCACATCGCTTCAAGAATCGGACCTTGAACTCCTTTTAAGACATCTGCATAAAAAAACACTTCTCCAGGACAAGCAAAAGGCTTGCTGATATCGTAAAATTCTGTGCAGAGCCGGTGATATGCTTTTCTTAATCCATGTGGGTTTTTCATTGACTTATTCACTAATTGCCTTTTGTGTACGCTAACCACGATTTACTAAAATTCCAGAGATTAGTTCTGAAAGTTTTTTGAGTTCCCGGCGATCTTCATCAGAATTGTCTGGAGTTCTCCAAATCTGAGGTATAGGGGAGGCTTCACTTCTCCCTGCTCCATGGTGACTAATAGTCACAATGGCCGGGGGTTCTTGGGAAAGCATTGACATCGCGGATGTTTTCCATACCGGTAACAAACTGTATCATGCGCTCAAAACCAAGGCCAAATCCGGCATGAGGCACAGACCCGTATTTTCTAAGGTCTAAATACCACTGATAATCGGTAAGGTCCAGATGATGATCTTTTGCTTTTTGCAATAACACATCAAGCCGGTCTTCTCTTTGAGATCCTCCAATGATTTCCCCAATTTTTGGCACTAGTATATCCATGGCAGCAACAGTCTTTCCATCATCGTTGTCTTTCATATAAAATGCTTTGAGTGTTCGTGGATAGTCTGTAATGATAACCGGTTTTTTGCAGTGTTCTTCTGCAATATACCTCTCATGCTCCGATTGGAGATCAGATCCCCAATGGAATGGAAACTCGAATTTCTTATTTGAGTTTGTCAGTATCTGTATTGCTTCTGTATAGGTAATATGTGCAAAAGGGGAGGAGAGTACATGCTCTAACCTCTTTATGAGCCCATTTTCAATAAATTTATCAAAAAAAGCCATATCTTCAGGACATCTTTCTAATACTTTCTGTACTACATATTTAATAAACTTCTCTGCGACTTCCATATCTTTTTTAAGATCTGCAAAAGCCATTTCCGGCTCGATCATCCAAAATTCTGCTACATGTCTAGATGTATTGGAATTTTCTGCTCTGAAAGTGGGGCCAAAGGTGTAGATATCAGATAGTGCGCAAGCAAAAGCCTCACCATTTAATTGACCAGAAACAGTTAAGAAGGTCTTTTTACCAAAAAAATCCTGTTTGTAATCTACTATTCCATGTGCATCTCTTGGAGGCTTATCCATGCTGAGTGTGGTGACTTGAAATAATTCTCCTGCACCTTCGCAGTCAGATGCTGTGATAATAGGACTATGGACATATACAAAGCCTCTTTCTTGAAAAAACTCATGAATGGCAAAGGCTGCTGCGCTTCGCACTCTTGCAACTGCTCCTTGCGTATTAGTACGAGGCCTTAAATGTGCTATATCTCTTAAAAATTCAAACGAATGTCTCTTTTTTTGAAGAGGATAATCCTCTTTGCAAGGATCAAATACATCGATTTCTTTTGCTTTGATTTCAAAATTTTGTTCACGTCCTGGGCTTTCTACTACAACACCTTTAATAGATAAAGATGCTCCTGTGTAGATGTTATTTACTATTTGTTGATAGTGTGGAACACTCTCATCTGCCACTACTTGGATGCCAGATAAAGTAGATCCATCATTTATCTCTAAAAAAGAAAAAGCTTTTTGATTTCTGATGGTTCTTAACCATCCACAGATGGTAATTTCTGAGCCAATATGATGTTTTGTAATAGCGTTAATTTTTGTCCTATTCATGTGAAAACTCTCTTAGCATTTGAATTTCTTCTTTCCATTTTTCTGTCATTGGTGTTTCTAAATATTTGGGTAAGTACTTTAATCGCTTATCTTGCATGATAAATTGAAAACATTGAAGACCGATTTCACCCTCACCTAAAGAGGCATGTCTATCTTTTTTGGATCCGAGTGGCTTCATCGAGTCATTTACATGCATGGCATACAAATGCTCCAGTCCAACATGCTTATCAAATTCGTTTAAGGTAGATTCCCACCCTTTATCATCCCTAATATCATAGCCTGCAGCAAAAATATGACAAGTATCAATACATACACCAATGGGTATGATTTTTTTTACTGCATGTAAAATGTATCCTATTTCCTGAAATAAACTTCCAACAGAAGTGCCTTGTCCAGCAGTTGTTTCTAATAGTAAGCGTGTTCTTCCCTTAGAAGTGAGTTTTTCCACGTGCTTTAAACTAGCAATAATTTGATCTAAACACTCTTCTTTGGATCCTGTTGTGGCAGCGCCGGGATGAAAATTTAAAAAATCGAGGTCTAATTGATGGCATCGTTTAATTTCATCTTCAAAAGCGAGATTACTTTTTTGTATGATATCGCTATCTGGAGAACCTAAATTAATCAGATAACTATCATGACTCATGATCTTTTCTATGCCGGTAGATTCTTTTGCCTGCCAAAAGCGCTTTACTTCTTCCTCATCAATGGGTTTTCCCTTCCATTGCTTTTGATTGCTGGTAAATAACTGAATGGTATTAGCTCCGATTTCTTGCCCTTGTAATAGCGCAAAGTGTACCCCACCGGAAGCAGAAGTGTGGGCTCCAATATAGATTTTCTGGTGCATTATAGTTTCTCTGGCTGTCCTCTTATATTCCAATAATTTTGTCCATAGTCATACGATAACTGTTCATTTTTTCTAATTGGTCTGATGACAAGGAAAATTAAATGATACAAACCATTTAAATATGCGTAAACTGGTTTTAAATTAGGTTGATAACTATGGTTAATGAATCGTGTGAGATTACCACTTGCTGCATCAATTACATAATTTCTACCAATTTCATCTAAGACGGGATATTGAAATAAGTAGTGGTTAAATTCAAAATAATGACAATTTTCTTTAATCATACCAGTATATTTGCCTGCAAAGTCTCCGATATTTAACGTCTCTTCTGCAAATAACCCATAGCCAGATTGATCACTGACAAAACGGATAGAACAACTAGGTAGGAAATCCACTTCAATTTGATGATGATAAATATTACCTAAATCAATCTCTTTATGAGAAGCTAGTTGCTTAGCTTCGTTCAATACCTGAGATTTTATTTTTAAATCAGAAAAGTGGTAGGAGGAGAGGTAGCCAAAAGAAAACAATGATTCGATCTGATTGATAGTATATTTGTTTGGCTGAAACATATCTTTCAGCCAAACAATAACTTCACTGTTTCCCACAATGTTAACTAGAGTGAGCTAAGAACTCACAAACAAGAGGAATATTGATAGGAAGAGGTAGAGAAATTTGATCAATGCCAGGAACTACAAGTAATTGACCGCTAAATTTAGCAGCATCTAGTTGTAGATATTCTGGTACTTCTCTAGCTTTGTTCTCTAGTGAAAACAGAATTTGCTTGTTGTTTTGTGATCTTAGCTGCACAGAAATTGTCATTCCTGGTTGCACAAGGAAAGAGCGGACATCCACTCGTTTTCCATTTACAAAAATATGTCCGTGCGCAACGAGTTGTTGTGCATGGAAAATAGTAGATGCAAATTTCAAACGATAAACAACAACATCTAATCTGGTTTCTAATTGAGACATGAGTTTATGTGTGGTGTTTTCTTTGCTTCTAATTGCTTCTTTGTAATATTTTAATAAAACTTTAGAAGAGAGCATCCCATATGCTGCTCGAAGTTTTTGTTTTTCTTCTAGCTGAGCACCAAAGTCAGATTTCTTTTTTCTTGTAGCACCATGAACCCCTGGTGGGTTTGGTTTATGTAATAGTGGATTGCGAAGTCTTCCAAAAATATTAGAACCAAAGCGACGAGCAATCCTATTTTTAGGTCCAGTATATCGAGCCATTTTTCTCCTAACGATAACAAATAGTTTTTGAATGTAGTATGATAAGGTAATCTTTGTTTTTAAGGCAAGGAAAGAAATTTTTCTGAGAGAATTTCTTCTTTGAGAAAATTTTCTTGAGGAATGGCCTATTTATTTGGTATCATCTTTCCTTTAACAAATACATGATGTGCATTTAGGTTATGGATTACACTGTTTTAGCTTACTATTATTTTACACCTATAGACAATCCTCTACACGAAGTAGGAAATCATAAAAGATTTTTGAAGGACCGTGACGCACGGGCCCGCATCTATATTTCTGAAGAGGGAATCAATGGGCAGATGAGTGCTGCACCAGCAGATGCATGTGCCTACATGGACTTTATGAAAGCCGATCCTAGGTTTAAAGATATCGAGTTTAAAATACATCATTACCATGAACATGCATTCCCAAAACTGACAATAAAGTATAGAAAAGAACTTGTTGCTCTTGGAAAAAAAGTAGATGTTTCTCAAGGGGGTAAGCATGTATCTCCCCATGAGTGGAGAGAAATGCTGGAACATAAGGATGAAAATACTATTTTAATCGATGTAAGAAATGATTATGAATGGAAAGTAGGTCGTTTTAAAGATTCTGTACTGCCTAATTTAACATGCTTTAGAGACTTTGTTCAGTATACAAAAGATTTGAAAAAAGAATATTATCCCAAGAGTGTGAAAATAATGATGTGCTGCACTGGTGGTATCCGGTGTGAGGTATACTCTGCTGTAATGAAAGAAGAGGGATTTGATGAGGTCTATCAGCTGCAGGGTGGTATTATTAAATATGGTCTTGAAGAAGGTTCTAAACACTGGGAAGGGAAGTTATTCGTTTTTGATGATCGTATGGTAGTACCCATTTCTTCAGATGATAATGAAGTCATTAGCTCTTGCGTTTTTTGCGCTGCTACATCAGATACTTATTATAACTGCGCTAATATGGACTGTAACGAATTATTTATTGCTTGCCAAGCCTGTATAGAAAAAATGAAAGGGTGCTGCTGCGAGGGTTGTATCGAGCATGGAAGGGTCAGAGCGTTTGAAGGATCAGCTAAGCCCTATCGTAAATTGTCTAAACAGCAAAAGCAATGCTTATAGAAGAGTGGTTGTTATGATAAGTCCAAGTGCAACGACAAAAAGCATCACGCATATTGAGGGATGTTCCGCTTCTATCCGATTTAGCCCAATCGATTTTTCTGATACTGGTCATTGGGAAGGTAGTCGTTGTGTCAGTGCGACATCTCCATCGATCTCTTCTACATCTCCATTTCCCTTAATATTTGTAATGGGTCCTAATACAAAACAAGAATTTTTGCCGTGCAAAAAACCGATTGGAGAAGTAAGAGATCGAGTTAAGGAAGAATTAGCTATCGCAGTAGCTCTCGAAGCTCTTAAAACAATACCTCATCATTCTAAGAGATAATAGGGTCATAATTTCTAATTATTTGATTCTCAATACCTTTAAAAGGTTGTCTTTTTCCCGCTTAAATTGTAATTCATTGAAAATAAGCAGTTTGTTTTATTAGTGGCAATAAGTCGATTTATTCTACAATTTGATTTATATCTTTGTTTTTGTTAATTGTTAATTATAATTAATAATAATTAATAATATGAAATTTTATTTATTTTTGTTTATTTTGTTTTTTTGTCTCTTATTGGCTAGTTGTTCAAATAAAAAAGCTACTAGTGAGGAAGAGATTGACATTGAAGAAGAAAGATATTTTGTATGGGAGAAAAAACAAAGCCCAATTGATCTAATTGAGCTTTGTAATAGACTAACTTAGAAGTTCCAGGAAGAATTATTCGCTCTTTCTTGCAATGTAGCAATTTCTTGCTCTCTTTCGCATAGCTCTTCGTATTTTTTCCGGCTTACTTTTTCGTTATTATAAAACCACTCTGTTTTGGTAATGCCATCACAGTAAGAGATCGCAGGTCCATGCTTTTTATTGGCAAACCATTGAGTTTCATTAGAGAGGATCTCTCCGTCGATATACTGTTTTTCAATACCATGTTTTTCCCCATTCACGTAAGGAATTTCCAGGTATTTGTATCCATTTTGAAAATATGTTGCAACACCATGTAGTTTCCCACTTTTCCAGTGTTCATATAAGAGAGGTTCTCCTGTCATTCCAAACTTGGATTTTTCTCCATCAGATTTCCCATCTAGAAAATTTACTACTTCATGAGGTACTCCATTTGCATGGAATGTCTCGCGTTGGACTACCCTAGATCCATCAAAGAACTCTTTAGATAATAAGTCTCCATTTTGTGAACGAAGAGTTCTTACCCCTTTGCCTTTGTCCACTTTTGACTCTAATTCATTTTGTTGGTTGTAATATTCGCCAGCTATTAAATCTCCCGAAGAATATTCTTCAAGTGATTTCGGAGTCCCATTTTTATACCATGATACAACTTTAATTTGTGTTGGCGAGAGATAAGACTCTTCTTTTTGTGGTATACCACGGATATCATAAAAAATTTGTTTCGATAATATCCCTTTATTAAACATCTGTCTCACACGTAGTGTTTGACTATGAGGATATGTTTCTGTAGTAGGCCCTTGCAATATGCCATTATCATAAGTAGAAACAATTGTTACACCATTGCGCTGTGTTGTAACAATTTGACCAGGTTGCTCTTCTTCTTCCCACTCATTTTTGGATAGGTCATAACCATATTTATGAATATATCGTTGAGAAACTACTTCTTCATCTGGATTTTTTTTCTTGTTGTTACAACCAACAAACACAAGTGTTGCAGCACTAAGTAAAACAGTAACTGGGATTTTCATATTTTCGCCTCGTTGAATTTTTATCTTTAGAAGTAAAGATTCCCGAAATTGTTCTTTTGTTCAAGAAAAATTTCATCTTATCCCTTCAGGATGAGCTTTTCATGAATAAATCGCATCTTTTAAATGTATATTAAGATGGTGAATAATTTGTTCATGCGCTAATTCTACATTTTTTAATTCTATTGTTTTTTCTTTATCTCGATAAGTAAAGCGAAAGGTTGCATTTAATCGATCGCTGCCAAGTTTATCGCTTTTATAAATGTTCACCAGTTCCACATTTTCAAGGAGTGTAGAAGAAAAGGACCGAATACAATGAAATACATTTTCCATTGCGAAATTACTATTTAGTGTAAAGGTTACATCACGAGTGGAAGAGGGAAAAATAGGCAAAGGATACATTTTGTGATTTTCATTAAAGATATGGTACAGTGTTTCTAAATCGATTTGTGCATAATAAACGGGATGTTTAAGGTCTTGCTTGCGTTGTATGGCTGGATGAATTTCTCCTATAACTCCTAACAGAGTTTCCCCACATGCAATAAGCCCCTGTCTTCCTGGATGGAATGTTGTAAGAGTAGAGTGTTGTAAATGAAATGGGTGTAATCGCAATAGAGAAAATAAATTTTCTACTACTCCTTTTATATCATAAAAATCCACCATCTTAGATGGATCACTCCAATGGTCTGGAAAGCTACTTCCACTTAAAATAATACCAATGCCCATCTTCTCTTTAAAATGGGATTCATCTTTAAAATGTAATTTGCCAATTTCAAATCCAGCAAGGGTAGTCTGTCCGTGGTTTTGATTAAGAGTGATGCTTTTGAGCAGACCAGAGATAAAATTCACACGAAGAGCGGATTGATCAATTGATTTAGCATGCAATACGTGAATCACTTCATGACCATTAGAAGAGGATTCAATGCCTATTGTTGCTTCTTCAGGGCTAATCAAATCACAAGTTAATAATTCCTGTAATCCTTGTTGCAATAAATAAGAGCGGATCTTCTTTTCAAACAGATAGAGAGGATGATGTCCCATGTCAGATCCAACATATCGTGGATGAGTCATGGGAATGTTATTATACCCATAAATTCTGGCGATCTCTTCAATGATATCAATTTCATATTGAATATCATTGCGATAAGAAGGAGGTATTGCTAAGTATTGATGATCTCCTAAGTATTTTACCTCAATATCTAGACGGGATAACAGAGATTCAATTTCATTAATACTAAGATGGATGCCGAGTATTCTGGTGATATTTTCCAGCGAGCCTTTAATGTTTTTTGCTTGATAAGCAATTGTAATAACCGAATGAACCCCTTGAGCAATCGTTGCTGAGCCATATTTTTGGATTAATGATACAGCGCGATCAAGTGCTATCTCAATACCTAATTTGTCTATACCTTTTTCAAATCTAGCAGAAGATTCACTTCTAAGAGATAATGTTTTCATTGATTTGCGGATAGCGGAAGAATCAAAATGAGCCGATTCAATGATAATTTGAGAGGTGTTCTCATCGATACAAGAATTTTCACCTCCCATCACTCCGGCAATTGCAATGGGTGTTTTATCATCAAAAATCATTAGCATGCCAGCGGGAATATCTCTTGTCTCTTGATCTAGTGTTTTAAATGACGTTGCACTACTAGTTAATCCAACGCGAATTTTTTTATGTGCTAATTTAGTCGCATCGAAGGCATGCATCGGTTGGCCACACTCCAACATAACGTAATTAAGTACATCCACTACAAGATGTTTTGGACGGATATTTACCTTTTCTAGCATTTGTTGCATCCAAAATGGTGTCACATGGTTTTTTATTCCATGCACATATCTACAGCTATATTGATGACATAAATGAGAATCATCGATTTGGATTTGTATGATATCTTTTGTGTGTTCATGAGAAGATTCTTCAAAGTGAATTTGAGGAAAATCAAGACCACTATTTAACAATGATTTTAATTCTCTTGCAAGTCCTAGCATGGACATGCAATGTCCCAAGTTAGGGGTGAGGCTGATTTCTAAGACTACATCATCAAACATAGCTTTTATATCTAATCCTAAGGGAGTGCCGATAGGCATCTGTAGTATACCACTATTATCATCACTAATGCCAAGCTCAAAGGGAGAGCAAAGCATACCAAATGATTCGACACCTTTTAATGTAGCCTGCTTAATAACGATAGTTTCATCACTGCGCTTTAAAGTGCTGCCGATCTTAGCAAATGCTGTAATAAGATCTTGTTTGCAATTTTTCGCAGCGCAAACCACTTGCACGGTGTGCGTCCCATCAAAAACATGAGCAATTGTCAAATGATTTGCTGTAGGATGAGGCTCTGTTTTTACTATTTTTGCCGATACAATTCCTGCTATAGGTAATTGTGTCTGATAAATAAAATCTACTTCTAATCCTGCTAAAGTAAATAGACGGCTAAGTTCCTCTGGAGTTTGATAGATAGAAATGAATTGTTTTAACCAAGATAAAGGTGCTTTCATAAGGAGTTCTCAAATTTTTGATGAAAATTATAGCTTAAGTGTTCATTATACATCTAATGATGTTTAAAGGTTATTACCTGCAAAAGAGCCCATTATAAACAATAATTTCTTTTATCAAAACGACAAATCTATGGAAAAAAAGCCTTTTGAAAAAACCTGGCAGAAAAAATCTCGTTTTTTAACGCATGCCCTTTTGATTAGTGGGGGCTTAAATATTGGGCTTTTATCTACGTTCGCTTATTTTGCTTTTTCTAAAAATCATCGAGTACAATTAGAAAAATCACAAAAAGAAATATCTGTTTCAGAAACAAACGCAGAGGTTATCAAATCTTTTTTTCAATCTTCCTTTGATGAGCTTGTATTTGAATTGCAAAATACAAAGTTGCTGGAAAATGGTTATAAAAAACGGGATCTTGCTCTTGCATACCTTGTAGATTATCACTATCTGAATCTAGATCAGGCTCTATCTGGGTACTCTTACCAAAAAAGATGGATGACATTTTTGAACCATGATGGGGGTGAGAAATTTGAGTTAATGGTCTACCCGGGATTAAAAGATGAGCATTTCCATAGTATTATAACCTTCATACAAAAAGAAAAATGGCCATTTACAGCAGAAGGTCTTTACTATGAGATTTGTTGTCAAAAACATGACATTAGTAATGAACTGAAAGATGCTTTTTATTCTACTCCATATTTCTACGCTGTTTATACACTATTATCTAGGGCAGAGAGTTCTATATCTCGAGAAGAGGTGCTAGCAATGATTATAGAAGGGGAGTGGAGTGATTTAGAAAACTCTTATTTGAAACAACGTATTTACCCTGATCTTGGGGTAGAAGAGCGGATACAGCTGCTCCATCAATATGTATTAAAATCCTCGAAAATAGCGGCCTATTTGCTTGTTCGATTAGATACGGAATATGCCATCAAAAAAATGTCAGATAAAGATTTATTGAAGGTAATCTCTTTGTTAAAAGTAAAAAACTCTACCACTTCCCAATTTTTAAAACAGTTGCTTATTTCGATTCGATCTGACGATATTCACATAGCCACAGCAAAAAAACTGTATCAATTAGAAGGGATGGTTATTCCAGATCCGTTTGATTATCAAAGAGCTCTTATTGATTTTTTGCCTGCTATTGTCTCCAAACAACAACATCTAAATACCTATACAAAAGATCCTATTAACGAGGCAATCAAGCAATATAACCAAGAAGATGCTTTTATCATGCATGTAGTAAAAGAGGGGGATTCGCTCTGGAAGATTGCCAAATTTTATAACATAGATATCAATCGTATTATTCAATACAATAAATTATCCAAACAACAAACACTTTCTGTTGGTAAAAAACTGAAAATTCCTAAAAAATAGTTAAGAAGACCTGTCTTTTTTAAAGCAAAAATATTGAAGAAAAGATTGTGGTGCCGGGTCATAGCCACCGGGGTGCCAGGGAAAGCATTTAAACAAGCGTGTGATTGTTAAAATACTCCCCTTAATAAATCCGTGATTTTTAATTACCTCTATAGCAAAATCGGAGCAACTTGGATAAAACCTGCAATGTTTTCCAAGTAGTGGACTGAACATCGTTTTGTAAATATTAATAACAAGTACAGCGGCATATTTTGGTATGGACACTAGTAAGGTAATAATCGTTAGTTTTTTTTGCATTTATTTTTCAGCAATCTTTGGACAGGTAATAGAAATTGTACCACCGTCTCATGACTCGCTGCAAACCTTTTTTAGCAATGATAATAATACTGCCTATGAACAACTTGATTTTTGGAGCAAGGTACAATACAAACTAGAGCAAAAAGGGCATTATATTTACACAACAGATCTAAGCGATATACCAAGAAAAAGAAAAAAGATAGATAAATATCTACCATGGAAAAAATTAAAACAGGATGTAGATAAAATTCTTGTTATCAATTTGCCTTATTATATGCACTCTCAAAAGATATATAATCTTCCTAAAGAAAAATTAATTTTATTTATGCTGGAACCGCCCAGCATTATCCCTCAGCAATATGATATGAGAAAAATGAAAAAGCATTTTCATAAAATTTTTACATTTGACGATTCACTGGTAGATAATAAAACGGTATTTCAGTTTTATTATCCTGTATGCAATGCCAAAATATGTCAAAAAGTAGCGTTTCATGAGAAAAAATTTCTTTGTACTATTTCTGCAAATAAATCTTCTCCTCATCCTGATGAATTATATATGGAGAGAAAAAAAGCAATTGGTTTTTTTGATAAGCTACCTAAAGGAACATTTGATTTATATGGTATCGATTGGGAAAAAGAAAATTATAAAAATTACAAGGGAAAGGTTAACAATAAAATCGATGTTATGCAAAACTATAAATTTTCGATTTGTTATGAAAATATCGCTCATGTGCATGGTTATATAACGGAAAAAATATTTGATTCGTTTCAAGCTGGGTGTGTTCCTGTTTATCTTGGAGCAGAAAATATTACCGATTATATCCCGGCAAACTGCTTCATTGATAAACGTAACTTTGATACCTATGACGAGCTGGTTTTATTTCTTCAATCGATAGATGAAGCAACGTATTTGGAGTATATTAAACATATCGATGAGTTTTTATCCTCAGAGAAAGGACAAAAATATAACCCGGAAAATCTAATTAATTTGCTTGTAGAAGCAGCAAGCTCTTGAATAATAGAACAAAAATAAGTATACTACCCCTCTTTGCGAAGGTGGTGGAATTGGTAGACACGCTACTTTGAGGTGGTAGTGGGGAAACCTGTGAGGGTTCGAGTCCCTCCTTTCGCATTTCACCGGACAAAGCCTTTGTAAAGAGCATTTGTCCGGTTTTTTTCGTTCTCTAACCATTTGTTTTTCTGTAAGATAAGTGCAAGTGTCGAGTTCAGCGGGGTGTGATTCACAAGCATCATGTGCTTATTAAGGAATCCTCATTTAATACGATGATGGAATATAAAGGACGTTTAGGGTTTTGGGTAGATCATGATCAAGAAACCGATGCCGTCGCAGGATATGGCCATCCAGGGGGCAGTCCAGGGATGTCTTCATTTCTCCATACTTGGCAGACCAATCCTCCTATTACTGCAGTAGTATTGTCTAACTACTCTGAGTGTGAAATGGTCAAGCCAGAGTTTGATAAATTTATGGAGCAGTAAGTCTTTTTTCATTACCAGGATGTAAATTATTTTCTTTTCTAATCTTTGCCGCAATCTTCATTTTGGATGCTCGGTAACACGGGAGGCAAATAATTTTCGTTAGAAACTACTTTTTTCTGAGTTTTTTCCTCTAGTTCCAGTCGCGCTTTTTTTGCGATATTACCACCTGTTTTTGCGGCAGTTTTATTTTCAACCATACCGGTGGCATCAGTGCTTTCAGCAATCTGTCTTGTAGATAGCTCCGCTAAAGCAGTAAAAATAAGCTCAGCTTCGCTCATGTGATCACGTAGGTTTTGACTCTTTAAACATTTAAGATTTTTGTGCTGCTTGACTGTTATATCTGTCCATTCCTGATGAATGATATTGGTAAGGATGGCAAACTCTTTATTTTCCTTGATGTCATGATCTTTCCAGTAGTCAGTGAGCTTGTTGCGAGTCTCTTGACCCATCATGCGTTGTTGAATCCATTTTTCACTTCGCCCATGTTTTTGCCACGTTTCTCTGGCTCTATCCAATGATCTTTCTGGATCAGTCATTTCCTGGATACGTTCATATCCTACTTTTGCTAACCAGAGCTTTATCGGTTCTGCTTTAGGGCTTGGGACCGATTGGATGAGGCGCAAGATGGTTTCAGTATCGGCCAACGTCTGTTAGGTATTTCTTACCATCAGCTGCTTCCAATTTCAGTTGGTTACATTTTGTAACCGACTCACTGCCTTCTTTATTGAGCCTATTTTTTAAGACTTTCTAATAGTTTCTAGCGGATTGAAAATCAGGTTGTTGAGTCAGGACTTGGATGATGTCTACTACCGAAAAATACCAAGTTTCGGTCTCTTCGTCATAAAGACGGCGTATTTTATAATCTTCAAATACGATCAGGTCATTTTTCATAAATCAAATTCCATAAGAGTTTGTGTCAGTATAGATGCAAAAGCGGATTCTCTTCAAAGAATAACCTTACGTTTAACTGGCGAAGAACGAATGGCATTCAATGCCTATTTTTACATCCTCCCCCTTCACCCCCTCCTGGAGGAGGTTCTATATATGTAAAGGAGGTAAGAGGAGAAGCGAATATGTGGCTTTCTCTGGCTAAGAAGCTCTTTTGTATCCTTTTAGCCCTTTATTCATTGATTCGATAGGGGGTAATCCCATTTTTATAAAGGGTTCAAGCTCATAGAGTTTGCGCATTCTCTCGACAAAGTGGTTCGATAATTTCCATTCTCAAAAACCAGTTTTTCAGTGAATATCGAACCAAGAGGTTTTTTTCTAACGTATGGGGATACATGAGGTTTTCAATAGACGTGTCGGTTTATGTTATTTTCTTTGCCTGGCTCTGTGCCATAGCGTTACAAAAAGATGGGAAATTGCAGGGATTTTCCTTTGGGGTCCACCTCATTCCTTATCTTAAAAGGGCTCGCCGATGAGCTAATGCCCAGATTATTAGCTGCTTGCTTTTGTTATCCAGCTGAATAAAAACCTTTGATCTCTCTAATCCTTTAATACTCATATTGATAGTCCATTCCATGGTTGTTTTTACCTCAAAGTAAATAAGCCTTTAATTACAGGAAAGGGACATTTTTAAAAAACGCTTACAATAATAATTTTGATATTTTAATAAACTGAAATTGTTAGTATAATGTTTTTTATTGCGAATAAAAACTATCTATTGCAGATTTCTTATTAATAGCAATAAATGCGGTTGTTGTCTGTTTAAATGAGTAGCTGCATGAAGCAAGAATAATGAAGTAAGGATGAAAAATGGAGTCAGTAAGTCCTGTCACGCTACCGGCTGCAAGGCCTATAGCGCTTGAAACGTTAGAAGATAAACGGGCCTCTTGTCATCGAGCCCTACAACGTATGATTACAACAATGAGTGCTCTGGACGGATTGACGCGCCCTCGTTTGGATGAGATTAACCAGTTGGCTCAAGAAGCCATCAAATTAAGCCAACCAGACGAGAGTCTCAGCTTAGAATTACCAAGAACAACAGATAATGCCTTAGCGATGGTAGGAGATGACCTACTCAGGATAACGAATCTTGCTTGTAGAATAATTGAAGGACATTTAGGAGATCCTACCTATTCTTTTCGTTTGCCAAAGGAAACCATGGCGGTCTTAGCCTCAGAAGAGCAAGGCGTTGATCCCTTTCATGTGATTAAAGCTCTTGGAAATGGGATTGGAGGCAGTGTCTCTGAAGTGGAAGTTAATGGCTCACATTATGCATTGAAAATACCTTCTTCTAGTCGTGCAAGAGAAGAAATGGAAAAAGGTTTTATGTGGACACTCGGCCTAAGTAGGAAATATGTCCCTGAGATTAGCTATATAGGATCAAGAGGGGAATTAATGGAGCTTGGTAATAGTCCATTATACCAATTATTTAGTAGAGAGAGCAAGGCTATTGTTGGCGAGAAGCGTAGAGCAAATTTGCCAAAGCTCCCATTGATAATTATGGAGATATTGCAAACTCTCGAAGAGTCTCATAGCAAAGGTATTGTGCATTGCGACATAAAACCGGCCAATATTGTATTGTTTGGCGATCATGTAAAATTGATTGATTGGGATTTTGCGGAGGTATTTCCAAATAAGGTGATAATGAGAGGTTCTGCAAGTTATATGTCACCGGAAGTCGTAGCCAGAAAAGAGGCGATAGCTACCTATTCCAAACGGGATATGTGGGCTTTAGGCTCTAGTTTAATGGAATTAATTGCCGGATATTGTAATCCATTTAGGCAAAGAGTTTATGGTCAATATAGCGAAGAAGCTACCTTACAATTTATAGAAAATCTAAGACGGTATCCTGATTGGACAACAGAAATCGCTATTCCCGCATATACAACTTTTGAAGACTGGAAAGAGCCCATGCTGATGTTGGCAGAATCGATTCTTGCTTTGCAGCTGGAAAAACAGGGAAAAACAAAAGCAGATGTCCAAGAAGAGGGATGGAATGAAGCAAAAGAGGCATTAATTGTGAATTATGAAGGACGGGTAGTAAATCTGCTGAAGGGGTTATTGCAAGTTGACCCATCCAAGCGTCTATCAGCGCGAGAGGCAATAGCTTTGATGTCAATGGATGCATTTCTACAACATCAAGTCGATACGTTGATTGCAAAAGGGGCTCCTGTTAGCGCAGATGCCAAGGCCTCCTTAGCTATTTTACCAGACAGTGAAGAACGTGGCAGCCACAGTGATTTGATCTAATTAATTGATAATAAATAATATGCATTTTATTATTAATTACAATAATTATTATTACTTTAAATTTATTTTTGTGTTATAATTAGGTCTAAAAAAACAAAAGATAATTTATGGACACAATTAATTCAGAGTTGTCAAGGGGTTTCGGTACATCCCCTGGTACGCCGCAAGATACACCAACAGTTGCTCAAGTATCTATGGTTAAGATTGATAATGATCTTACAACCAAACAAAAATGGGTGCTGGTTGCTCTGGCTATCGCAGCCTTTATTACTATAGGGGTATTGACCGGTGGTATTGGAATTGGGGTGCTAGGCCTTGGATTAGGGTTGGCAATTGGTTTTGGTGCGGCCGCAGGGTCTTTATCAGGTATTACTGCTGCTACGCTTGGATATCTTGGAATGAAGCATTATAATAAAGCATGTGAGATGCCACAGTTAAATGATTATAAAAACCAAGATGGAAATGTGGACCTTTCCAGGTATATTGGAGATCTTCATCAGTGGATGGAGACTTGCTCTAGTAGTATGAAAGAACGCAAGACTTTACAAAATTACTCAGCAAATATTGCAACATATTGCACGACTGATGGGAAAATAGATTCAACTAAGCTAGAGAGACCAAAAACAGAATTAGTGCGAGGTGGTGGGTCTCATATATTTTTAGGGAAGCAAAGACTCGTTTTAGGTGTTGATGAAGAGAAAGTAACAACAGATATGGCTGGTGAATCAGAAAAAGGATATCAAAACGCAATCAGGCAGCTCAGAGAGTATTTGGGTGAAGATTTTGAAGAGTTACCTGATGAAATCATTGCTTGTATGCAGATAGAGAGTTTTGTCCCTGCAATAGAAGAAATACAACCTATTTTAGTTAAATCAGGTAATTTAGCTAAAACTACACCACAAGGACTAATAGGATATAGCTTATTGGTAAATCAACAAGTAGATAATGATGCAAGAGAGTTTCATATTGAAAAAACAGGAAATTCTGTTCGACTTGTTTGTACTGGTAAGATGAAAATAAAAGGAATACCTGCAATGGATCCGATGTCTACGATTAGACAACAAGACGAAATATTTTCCGGTTTGACTTGTGTAGCAGAATTTACATTTAAGAAAGTAGGTGAGGATATACAACGATCCTATGTCACCTATTGGGAATAAGTATTGTATGAAAAACAACCGTCATATTATTAAAAGATAATAAAAGGATATTTTATGTCAGAACCAAGCACTCGAATACCCAGATTTAGTGGAGATTCTTCAGAATTGAAAGAGCCTTTTATTTCAGCAGGAGAGATGAATGGTAAAAGAGTTGTTGCGCTAACTAAAGCACAATTAACAAGCAAAGAAAAGTGGGTCATAGCCGCTGTAGCAATAGCGTTTATAGCTATTGGAGTTTTAACAGGTGGTATTGGATTTGGAGTTGGAGCGCTTACTTTAACTGTTGCAATTGGTATTGCTGCTGCAGGGTTTGGAGCAGGTATTACTGCTGCCACACTTGGGTATTTTATAGCAAAACGGGCAGGGCCTCCGAATATAACTTCTTATACACAAAGGTCTGATGGTAATATAGAGGTGGACATGAGTGGTTATATACGAGACATGAGACAGTGGATGAATGGTATAAAAATGGAAGTTGATATTCCTTATGAAGAAACTCTTAAAAAAAGTAAGGACGAGGGAAATTATTTGGATAGGGATGGATCATTAACACAGGCGGGAAAAGACTCTGTTTGGTCTGAACTACTTAGATTAGCTCCTCCACTATCTATTTTTATTGATGAGACAGATATTGTAACGGAAGAAAATTTTACTCCAGCAAGTAGTTCTACCGATCCAGAAGTAAAGGGACAAGTAGAGAGACTTCGAACGAGATTGCATGCTGCATTACCGGAGAATTTTCAAGATCTTACAGATGCAGTCTTAGTAACAGCGTTTCCAGTACATATGAGTGATATAATAGTACCTTTGAAACAAGATATAATACGTCCCCATGCCCAATTATCTGATGAGTTACAGATAGAAGTTAGTTTGGATGAAGACCATGAAAAAGCCCTTCCTTCTCACTTAGATGTTATAATAGAAGGTAATAAGTTAATTACAGTACTCAGCCGGGAACAGGATCTTATTGTAATCGATGAACTTTCTTCTCCTAATGACATTAAAAAAGTTCCTATTGCTAGGTGCAGGATATCTATTATCACAACCTTTACAAAGCGTGATGATGGAACAGTAACAAAATCTTGCAAAGGAATCATAGAGGGTTTTCCTCTTGTCAGCATAAGAGAAAAAGAGAGTCCATCATCTACAGAATCGTCACCTGCATCAGAATAAACATTGTGATACATCTGGAAAAGATGTATCACAGCATATGATGATTGTTGTGTAGTTTAATTAAAACATTAAATGTTATATTAAAATTTATTTTAAAAATAATTATTAATTTTATTATTTGTTATAATCAGGTCAAAAATAAGGTTATAACAAATGAACGTTCATGCTTTAGATTCTTCTGCCCCACCAGTGGGACCACCCCCATCGCCTAGTGCCAATTCACAGACATCAAGTTCTTCTGGTAGTTTGGTAGGGAGGGAGGTCATCCAGTTGGATGATGAAAAATTACAAAGTAAAAAAAGTTTATATATTGTGATCGCCTGTGTCGTTGCGTTTGTTGCTGTTTCTTTTCTAACAGGAGGAATAGCAGGAGCGCTGCTAGCTGCTGGTATGATCACGGTTGCTACTGCTTATGGTATTTTCTTATCTGGTATGGCGATTTCTTTAATAGTAGCTTCCTATTTTTCTATTAAACATGGCGCTATAGAAACCAGTAGATCTTTTTTAGAAAAACATCCCACTGTTCCTATGGAAGATGATTATAAAAGGCAAGATGGAACAATTGATACACGGGTATATGTCGATGATCTGAAAACATGGTTTTCTAGTGTTAAACAGATGCAACAGATAGAGAGAGTACCAAGAGACTATGAAGATAATATAGAAGAATATCTTACAAATAGTGTGATAGACCCGGCAAAACTTCAAACAGCATATACTGATCTGGCAAGAGGTCGTCAGTTTGTACGAGTGAATGGAGAAGAAGTTTCTTTAGGAGTCACTCTAGAGGATTTGCAGCTGCATCTTCAAACAGCAAGTAAACAAGCATACGATAAGATAAAACAAGTGCTGGAAGAAAAGTTAGGAGATGATGATAAGGCTCTTGCAGATGAAATTTTAGCTTCTCTTCATATCGGTAGTTTTGTTCCTCTTATAACGGATTTTCGATCCTTTTATCATGCTGCAGATTTGGATATTGGACAGCAACGGGGATCTAGAAAAGAAATTACGATTGATATTCAAGATAGTGAAATAAGATTCAGCACAACAGGAGCCCTAACAATCTTTTATACTAATGGTGCTACGCCAACTCAAGTTGGGACATGCATAGGGCGTGCAGATTTCATTTTATCTAAACAGCCGGATGGATCTTGGGAAAAATCCTATTCCACATCACTTATCATCACTTAAAACTTGTGGTTTTGGAGCTGATAAAGCAGTGTTTGCGCAGAAGCTTCCACTAAAATAAGCGATTTTGAACTCGTAGTATTGGGGTGATCGGCAAGCGTTAAAGCAGAGCGAGCAATAGAAGATATGTATTCTTGTTGCACATTAGAAAAATCTTTTGGATTGGCAATCATCAGGTTTTTAAGTACCTGCGCAAAACTTTCTAAATCATATAAATCTTGCGGGCTGACTACCTGATTATGCGACATTTTCTTTAGAATATATTTTACTTTATCAACGATAGCCTGCGTGAGTGTTTCTGCTTGATAATGAATAGGTATACTATTTTCAAAATGCATATCATGTAGGAATTCTTCATTAGTGTCTGCCATGGTACCCTCTTTCATTACTAAAACGTCTAATTATTATTATAGTTCCAGTTTTATTTAATTGAAATAATTTAATTTTGATAAAACATCATTTATTTTGTTTTTATCTGTTTTAATTGCTTGTAGTTCGTCAAAATCTTTTATATTAAGAGATTTAATTACAAGGTCCCAATCTTCTTTTTCCCATAAAGCAGCATCAGATGGGGTACAATCCTTGCAAAAACAGGCTCCTTCATGAAAATAAGAGATAAAAGAGCTATCGCAATCAATGCACGAGCTTAAAGGAGATATAAGGCCCTCATATTTAAGTAATTTTAGTGTAAAACTAAGTAGAAAAACAGGGGAGTACTCTAGCAGGCAAAGGTTTTTTAAATAGACCTTAAGTAGTTGATATAAAAGGGGAGATGGCTTGTCAACTAGTTGCGTAGTTGCGATGAGCCGAAGCATTTGCATGCTACAAGAAAACTTATTGATATCTTCTCTAAGAGGTAGGTGTAGATTTAAAATCGAGCCATCAACAAAACGCTTTAGTGTATGAGGTTTACCGGATAGATGAAACTCTCCAAGACATAGTAAAGAGGTAAGATTTAACGTTTGTAGGTTTTTGGGGCTTATCTTTTTACAGATACATTGGACAATACCGTTTTCTTTAGAAAAAATAGAGATGATTTTCTCTTCTTCTTGAAAAGGGATCTGTTTAATGACGATACCTTCTATTTTTTCCATCTATTTATTAACTTTTATTTATAGAATATGTTAAAATAACACCCCATGCACCGATAGCTCAATTGGATAGAGTACCTGACTTCGGATCAGGTGGTTGGAGGTTCGAGTCCTCTTCGGTGTGTTCAAAAGGCTACCCTTATGGTGTAGCCTTTTTTATTGCCTGAGACGTTTCTCTAGATAACGCTTCAAGCGAATCGGTAATAATGATATCAGGACGTAATTGTCTGAGCTCTTTTACAAGTGCATCTCTCATCACATATCCTTGTTCAATTCCAACGATCAAAGGCTTGTTTTTCATTTCTATGAATCTACCGCAATCAAAGAGTGTATTTAAAGAGAGTGTCTTTGGATTGCTTTTCTGCCCTTTTGGAATCCAAACAACAAATGCACTAGCAAGTTCAATATGTCGATGCTCCCATCGAATTTTCTTAAGAGAGTGATGATCTTGCACCTCTGTTGGATCAAGATACACATAAGAAGATACATTCAATGATTGAATGAGTTTCTCTCTCCAAGGATCACTTGCTGATCCTGCTAAAAATAGTGCAGGAGGATCATTTGGTTGTTTTTGATAATCCATAGAGGGGTTTATAATTTGTCCATTAACAGATGCAATGGCGAAGAGAAAAGATAAAAAAATAGATTTTTCCATAAATTTTCATGTTGGTGGTTTTAGCTTCACTATATAATCTTTCGATTATTGTTTAAAGTTTTTGTAGTAGAATAATTCTTGGTATTAAATAATGCTTCCTGTATCTGAATGGAAAGAAGGAGAAACTTATGACCCTCGATTATAACTTATATATAGTAAGTAAGCATATTGAAGTCACAGAAGGAATGAGACAACATATTCTTGATAAACTTTCTAAACTCGACAAATTGACAGATGCTATTTTAGATGTTCATGTAAGATTAGAAGTAGAAAAGAAAATACATCATAATGTCTCCCTTACAATCATGTATGCACATACTAAAATTAGATCGCATGCATCTACAACAGATTTGTATGCTTCTATAGATAAAGCAATTGACCGTTTAAAAATTAAACTCGGTCATTGGAAGTCAAAATTACAACAGCACCATGCAAAAGGCTTTTCTGTTGAAGAAATACCAGTTAGTGTACATCAGGGGTTTGATCTAGAGGATGTCAATGATCAAATTGACGAAGAAAGCAGAAAAAAAACAGATCAGCGTTTTGCTCTTCCAAAGATTGCTAAAATGAAAAAACTGGCGATAAAAACACTTACCTTAGAAGAAGCTATGATGAAAATGGAATTATCAGATGATAATTTCATGATCTATCGATCAGAGGAAGATCATAAATTGAAGGTAATTTATCGTCGTAGAGATGCTACCTATGGTGTTATTGCTCCAGAATAAGATTTATGATGCCATTCGTAAAAAGTGGGTGAGTGCTACTCCGGAAGAATTAGTAAGACAATATTGGATACAGGTTATGGTCCAGGAGTTGCACTTTCCTATAAACTCTCTTGTAGTAGAAAAAACGTTAAAAGAGATACCTCTTTTAGCTCTTCCAAAGAGAAAAATTCCAAATAGGCGATTTGATCTTATTTGTTTCCATCAGAAAGAGACTGAGATAAAACCACTAATGATGGTGGAATTTAAAGCGACATCCTTGTCTGAAGATGTTTTTAGTCAAGTGATAGGGTACAATTTCTATATACAGGCAGCATTCATTGCCATTGCAAATCAAACTGCGATCAAAGTAGGATGGTATTGCAAAGAAAAAAATGCTTATCAAGCAATGGATTATTTGCCAACCTATCAAGAGCTAAAACAATGGAAATAGATTTCGGCCAAACGAAATATGCTTCACTTATTAAGCAGATAGAGCATGTATCCCCTGAGTCTTTTGCTCCTCCTACACAACACTTCTTACTAGATGACTCACTCCAATTGCTGATTTTTACACAGATTGATTTTTCCTTTCACTATAGCAGCATATTGAATTGGATGAATGAAGATAAAACGGTGATTTTTTTAGAAAAAAACCTAGGGAAGATAAAGAGCTTTTTTAATGTTCCTTTTGCCGTGAATCTGATTCAATCAGAGCATGTATTTATTTATCATTATGATGATGATGCGATAATAAAAAAAATTGGCTGGGAGTATTTAGGATCAGCGTACCAAGTTCATGGAAAAAAAGAAGAAGATATTGTTTATATTAAACGCATCATGGAAGGTATCATGTTGGTTGCTGCAGAATTTCAAGATTTTGGCGCAGCTACCTTTCATAATGTCTTTCAAAATGTATTATCTTCTTCCTCTATTTCTTGTGGTAAGGACCTATTTGGACAGTTTCAAGATATTCCGGCTATCATTGTAGGAGCAGGTCCCTCATTAAATCATGAGATAAATCAATTAAAAGCATGGGAAAAACATGGCCTTATTTTTGCAGGAGGATCTGCACTAGAAGCTCTCTCTAAGGAAAATATTACGATTCATTTTGGATCGAGTATTGATCCAGATCCATCCAGACATCGATTTTTAAACTTTACTCAATTTACCACTCCTTTTTTTATACAATTTAGAATGTCTAAAGCAATTTATAGAGAAATCCAGGGAAGTAAAATTTGGATGGGAAATAGCCCTGGATATCCTTTAGAGGAATCCTTATATGAATCAATGCAATTACCCCTTATCCAATTTGATGGGGGATGGGTAGTGTCTAATTTTTTATGTCATGTTGCTTATTTGCTTGGATGTAATCCCATTATCTTTATAGGAATGGACCACTGCTGGAAAGAAAATGAAATTTATACTAAGCAAGTATCAGTAAAAGAAGAGAGAAAAGGCTTTATTGTCAAAGATATGCATGGGAATGATGTACTAACAAGAGCCGATTTTTTTTGGGCAAATGATTGGTTTTCTACTTTTGCTAAAAAACATCCGGAGGTGGCATTTATTAATTGCACATCATCTGGATTATCTATGCCGGGTATAGAGCATTTGTCCCTTAGTGCAGCCTCTATGCGATTTGCAAAAGAGGAAAAACAACTACAGGAAATGATACATTGTCAGCTAGAGCAGGCAAGCAAATTACCCCTAGATAAAGCAACTGTTTTTTTTCAGCAATTGATGCAAAGCATGCAAACATGTACAGAATATTGTCAAAAAGCACTTCTATTGATGCAGCAAAATTATGAAAGAGGTTATACACAATTTGAAGAGATAGAAAAGATAATACCAGAGATAACACAGGAGTTGTTTTATCAAAAGGTACTCATGCTGATGTGGGAGATTTGGAAATATCCTCATTTAAAACTAAATCCTCACCCACAAGTGGCAAAGGTATTACTTTTCCTAGATGTGCTAAATACTTACTTGAATATTTTTATTCATTAAGAGGGAAAAATGATCCGTGAAACATATCTTTTTTCTGATGGAAGGTTAATCATTAAAGAGCCCAGCTTTGGAATTTTTATTGATGCTACGTTTGAACTATTGTTGATTAATGAAAAGATGGATAATTGCCTTATAGAAAGAAATTCCAAAGGCAATATTGTAAAAGCATTTTTTATGAAAGATGATTTATTAGATGGTCAGATGAGACTTTTTTATGATAATGGCTCATTAAAAGGTGAAATGTTTTACAAAAAGGGTCTCCTGTATGGCCCTTGCAGGTTTTTTTCCTTAAATAATAAGGTATTATCTATTACTTGGTATTATGCCGGGAAAAAAGAGGGAAGGGCGTCCAAATATTATGTAGATGGCTCAGTGTATTCCGAAGAAAAATATTTGGATGGTCTTTTACAGGGAATACAAAAATATTATGATGGCCAAGGCACCATAAAAACAGAACTCTCTTATGAGCATGGTAGACCTCATGGTATGGCTATGTTGTATTGGAAAGAGGCTCATTTAAAAAGAACAACATGTTTTCAATATGGGTTAAAACATGGCGAAGAAAAGATTTGGAATGAAAAAGGTGAGCTAACCGATCACGATTATTATGAAATGGGAGAAAAAAAATCTTCTGTACCTATAACTGGTCAGTATATTGAGGAACAGTCTCGTGCTTGATATAGCCTCTGCACATTTACTCGAGAAAAATCCGTCTCTTGGATTTCTTATTAATTGGATAGATGTAAAAAAGAAGTACGATAAAGAAAATATTTCTATTGAAATAGATACACAGCCTCATGTAGAGGCCATTTTTTTATATGGGGTAGAAATTTTTCATCATGGACTAGAAGTAGTAAAGTGGCTTGAGCAAACATCGCATCATCTTATTTTATTGGAAGAAGATCATCAGAAAATAAAACTTTTTTTAGAAAGTGATGAAGCCATAAGATTATTAGAATTAGATAATGTATTGTTTTTTTCGCCCATCTACAGCGGTTATATAGAGGAATCACTGCTGCTCTGCATAGAGCAGTGTCCCATTGCAAATCTCCTTTTTTTTTCCTCATCTACAAAAACAGAGGCAAAGGACGTTAGACAGAAATTAATTCATTTATTGCTGATTAGAAGAGGAGAAATAGCAGAACATCTTTGTTTAGATAACTTATTTGTGAATCTTTATAACAATATTCAGCAGCTACCCACTGCTAAATCTATTTATGGCATGAAAAATGCATGTAAAAATATCCCTGCAGTTATTTGTGGAGCGGGCCCCAGTTTAAAAAATCATATTGAACAATTGAAAAGCTTGCAAGATAAAGCATTTATTTTTGCTGGTGGATCGACCATTGCAGCACTTAATCATCATGGAATTTTTCCTCATGTACAAGTAGCAGCTGATCCTACCAAGAAAGAATATACCATTCTTAAAGGGGCGTATGCTGTAGAAAGACCATTACTGATGGAACTAAGAACTCGTTTTGATATTCGTCATACAACAAATGGAGATGTAGCATTTGCTATTAATGCATATGATCAATATTTCCTAACCTGGTTAATAGATAAACTTCAGATGAAAGAAGTGTTTCAAGATGAAATGCAAAGCGTTGGTGGTAGTAGCGTTACCATGCTCTGTATTGATTTTGCAATCTGGCTTGGATGTAATCCAATTTGTTTAGTGGGTGTTGATTTAGCATATAAGGATAACAAAAAATATATCGATGGAGCTCCTGTAGATCAGATGATGGATGCATTTTTAGAAGAGGGAAAAGATACTCATATTATCGTAGATGAGGGAGTCGTAACATATAAAAAATCACCAGGGAAAAATATCCTCACACAAAATAGATGGATCATGGAAGCAGAGGAAATTGAAGATAAGGCAAAGAAATATCCGTCTATTCAGTGGATGAATTTAAATGAAGAAGGACTTGGATTTTCTCATATTCCTTTCGTGTCCTTTAAGCAGATAAAGGAGCATTATTTTTCTAATACATATGATTTAGATGGAATAATGCACATGCTCTTTCAACAGGCGCCTACATGTACAGCAATATCTATAAAGGATCAGCTCTCTTTATTAAAAGAGAGCTTTTATCGAATAAAAGTAATTTATGGGGAATGCTTAGTAAGCAATGCAATATCAGACTCGGCCCAATATCAGCTAGATGAAGAGATAGGATACTTGTTATTTCTCAGTCCACTGGAAAAAATATTAAAAAATAAAAGGCTTTTTGGGTATTCTTCTAAAAAAATCCATGCGCTTTTATTGGAAAAAATCGGGCAATTAATCTCGATAATGGAGCCTTAAGTGAGTTTAGTATGGAATGGTAAGTTGAGTCATATTGATGTGACAATTCATGCGCTCCCTGCATTAGCAGATAATTATATTTTTATGCTTGTTTGGGAAAACAAGGGGATTTGTATTGATCCAGGCGAGGCAAAACCTGTAATAGAGTTTGTAAAACAATATGACTTGGAATTAACAGCTATCTTTATTACACATCACCATGCAGATCATATGAATGGAGTAGCAGAATTAGTAGAGAAATTTGATACCAATGTACTTGGTCCTATTCATGAAAGTCTTGGATGTGTGCAGCAAATGGTAAACCCGGATGATGAATTGATTACAGGTCCATTTATTATTAAAGTACTTGCTGTTTCAGGACATACTAAGGAACATGTTGCCTATTACTTTACAGAAAAACATTTACTATTTTCTGGAGACCTTGTTTTTGGTGGGGGATGTGGTAGAGTAGTAGATGGCACAGTAGAAGAACTCTTTTCATCGATTAAAGCTGTAGCCCATTTACCAAAAGATACAAAAATCTTTTTTGCTCATGAATACACATTAAATAATTTATCCTTTGCTAAAACAATTGATCCGGAAAATAAGATGTTGGATCAAAGATATAAAGAAGAAGAAAGACGTTTTTCTTTACATGAACCGACGGTCCCTACGACTCTAGAAGTAGAATTTCACACTAATCCATTTTTTAGAGTAAAGGAACATAGCATCAGAAAAGTGCTGCAAATGGAAAGTGCTCCAGATTTGGAAGTGTTTGCAAAAATACGTCTATTGAAAGATCAATATGGAAAAAAAATCACACCTTAACTTATTAATATTTTCAGGTTAAAGATTTGAAAGCAAATACATACTTAAAGCTAAGTTATAACTTTTTATTATTGTTATTATGCGCATGTTCTGGACTGGAACAATCGCAAAATGAAAGGATCAAGCGCAATAATGAAGTCGAAGAATTCATTTATCGCAATGATAACGAAAAAGTATATCCTGATGTTGTATGGATTGTTCAAGAGAGAGAAAAGTATCCTTGGGAAGAAGAATATCTTGGAACAATTCCAAAAATTACAAAGGAGTATTTTCGTTGCAAAGGTAAGTCTGATAATAAAGAGCAGATAAGATACAACAAGAATAGTCAGCCAGTGTATTATCATGATTGCGGCGGTGTAGAAAAACATAGCTTGCCACTCATGGACGATAAAGAATTTATCTATCCTGTTTTGATCAATATTCTTAATTATATCCAACAAGAATCAAATAAAAGAGTGGTTATTACTTGTGGACATCGTTGCCCAAAACATAATCTCTATGCTGATAAAGTAGATGCTAGTCAACGCTCTAAACATCAGGTTGGTGCAGAGGTCGATTTTTATGTAGAAGGCTTGGAAAGGCAGCCAAAGCAGGTAATAGAGATGATCCAAAATTTTTATCAGCAAGATTCTTTTTACAAAGATAAAAGAGAGTTCACACATTTTTTTGAAAATAAAGAAAAGAAAAATTGGTATAACAAAGAAATCGTGGTGCGTCTTTCAGAAGAGGATGAAAATAGAGATTTTGATAATAGGCATCCCTATCCCTATCTTACCATTGAGATAAAATACGATATTATTACGGGTAAACCACTGCAATACAACTGGCAAAAAGCGCTAAATGGTTATATGAGATGGTAAGTTAATCATGACTATACAATAAAAAAGGCAGATGATCTATCTGCCTTAAAAAACATTTTACTAGCTGGAGGGTTTTTCCCTTTTATTTTCTCTCACTAAGGAAGCGAGAAGCATTAGGAGGGGGAGATATAGGACGATAGAATCTTACTGGAGTGGTAGTGTTAGATGGATTTATGTCTAACTCATAGCCAGCCTCTTCAAGTTCTCTTTTGACCCCTGCCGTAGTCCTACAATAGTTGTCATAATTATCGCTTTCGTCTGCTTCCATAGAACTAAGTACAATAACAAGAGCAGTAAGAAGAGTTTCTAACTGGAGAAAATAAGGGTGCACTGTACGAAGCTTATCAAGCACATAGACGGAAGGGGAGGTCTCTCCTCTGGATGCCAAACATTGTATTGCCTTACCTAGTGGATCTTTTAGAGGAGGAAGGATTGTTAAAGCGCAGCATGCTATGTTATAACGACTATCATCTATTAACTCTGGTAGGATGAGACCTATCTTGTATTCATAATAACTGCGTCTATCAAGATCTTGAGACAGGGTAGTTAGATCAAGACTTCCAAGGTCGTTAGCAATTTCTGCTAGAGCTGTTTTAGAAGCAGCATTTTCTTCGAGACTCTGTATAGAGCGCATGGGAATTAATGTTGCATCCAGTCTAGCATAAAGGGCTTCTTCAGGCTTGTTATCATAGCAGCAAGAGCAGCAAAATAAAGCGCTAAAAATAACCACCACAGCATCCCATACTTTCTTAGCTAACCAACACAAACAACAATCATCACTGTTATCTGGCTCATCGCCTTCCAGATATGGCGATGCGCTGGCAGTTAAGTGGGTGAAAGTTGGATCGGGAAAACCCCCGCTTCTCGGATTATGGGCGTCCGGATATGAAGGTGTGCGTTGCGTCAAGTCTCTTGCACGATCCGTGTCGATAGAAGAAAAAGAACTTTGACCATATGGAGGAGGTACGGAGGGCATTGAGCTCCAAGTAGCGAATGGTGATGGATCCCTGGTAGACGGGTCCAAGGAGCTTGTATTACCCATATCGGTAGAATGATCATAGGATCTTGAATAAGGATCCGCTCTATGTGCTCTATCCATAAAATTTCCTCTTTTTTATTTAAAGATTTATGATTTTGACATGAATTATAAACAGAAACTATTTTTAATCAATGCAAATAACATGGTTATATATTCTTAATATTATCGCTATTGCACTAGAATGGTAAGGAATAGTTTTAATTATATGTTTGATAGAATCACTTCATTTAATAAAAAAGGCAGATGATCTATCTGCCTTAAAAAACATTCTATGAGCTGGAAGAGAATGCATTATCCCTCATTAGGTAACGTATCAAGGGGAAAAGGGAGATCGAATTCTACGTAACCAATTGGATCAATTAGAAAATCATAAGACTTCATACGATATCCATTACATTGAAGAATTTCTTCGATTTGTGACCAAGCATTCTTAAATTCTTCGCCAGATGTTGTCTCTTCCATGCTTCTATCAAATTGCATAGACTCAAGTGCAGTAAAAAGAGTTTCTAACTGGAGAAAATAAGGATGTACTGTAGCGTTTCTTTTATCATCAAAAATATACACATTATCAGGCTTTTCTGTAGACTGCAACAATTGTGTTGCCTTACCAATTGGATCTTCTAGAGGTGGTAAAAGCGCTTTCGAGGCATCAATTACTTGAGAGGTATCTACTAGACTCCCAAATAATGCTTTATACGCATTTAGGAGCATCCTTATTTTGTTTTCATAACAACTACGTCTATCAAGATCTTGAGACAGGGTAGTTAGATCAAGACTTACAAGTTCTTTAGCAATTTCTTTTAGAGTGTTTGCAAGAGCAAACCTAGTATTATCACTAAAAACATAAAGCGGATTATTCAAGGGAATTAACGCTTCATCCAGTCTAGCATAAATGGCTTCTTCAGGCTTGTTATCATAGCAGCAAGAGCAGCAAAATAAAGCGCTAAAAATAACTACCACAGCATTCCATACTTTCTTAGCTAACCAACACAAACAACAATCATCACTGTTATCTGGCTCATCGCCATCCAGATCTGGCAATGCGCTGCCAGTTAAGTGGGTGAAAGAAGGATTTGATTGCTCCCGGTCTCTTGGACGATCCGTGTCGATGGAAGGAAAACAACTTGGAACATATGGAGCAGGGTCCACTGGGCTCAAAGAAACAGGTGGTAATGGGTCTGGAAATCTGGTAGGTGCTCTCCCCAAGGTATTACCCTCATCGGTGGGATAATGGTAGGGTCCTGAATAAGAACTCGTTGCAGTTGTGCTCTCCATAAAATTTCCTCTTTTTTATTTAAAGATTTATGATTTTGATATGGATTATAAATCGAAACTATTTTTAATCAATACAAATAAAATGGTTACATATTCTTAATATTATTGCTATTGTACTGGAATAGTAAGAAATAATTTTAATTAGGCCCTTTCAACCGCGAAGTTCTCTAGCCAGGCTTTTTGTGCAACAAGGTGAGTAAAAAATAAAATAGGCCAGATGCAAAAAATTTCTTATATGAGAGGATGATCTAAAACTTCTAATAAAGAAGAAAAATGCATGGTTTTGTGTGTGTCTATTTCTGCTAAACCCGGATGCTCATGATCGCAGATCAACACAGGAAAAATAGATGTCTTTTCAAGAGCTGCAAGCCCTTTAATCGTATCTTCAAATCCAATAAGCCGGTGGTTGTTTTTTGTAAATCGTTCAATTCCCATTTGATAACCTTGGGGGTCAGGTTTTGGTCTCTGATAATCAGCCCTAGTAATCCAAAATGGAATTTCCTTAAGTATTGGTAGTAACTCTTTGATAATTTCAATATGGTTTTGCGGGGAATTGGTTACGACACATGATTGTTTTTTTGTCTGTTTTAGATAAGTTAGTATTTCCTTTACACCACTCATCAGCTGTAGTTGATTAGATCTAATCAGCTGTTCATAGATGAAGATTTTTTTTTGACGTATATGTTCCCAATTGCTCTCTTTTATTTTTAGCATGGGAATCGCTGCATAAACAGCATCTCTTAGCGCTTCTGTGGACTTATGGCCATATTTACAATAGGTGAGAAAATCCCATGATAAAGAGTATCCGAACTCTTCTACCATTTTTTTGTAAGCAAGGTAATGAAGCTGTTCTGTATTTACTAAAAGACCATCAAAATCAAAAAAGAAAAAATCGAAATCATCTAACCAATGTTTTTGCATTACACCATCTCAAGTTTTTTACTATTTTAGCTGATAGATGATTGAAAATCTATGATTAATCATGCCAAAAATACAGATGATATCTCCTGACTTCTGCCATTTAGTGCGGTTTTAGGATTTGAGCAAGTCCGCTTTCATTAAAATCAACAATGTTGGTTTGCAATGTAATGCATTTCCCCGTCAGCGTGTCTTGAATGTGTGCCTCTTGAACGTTCCAAAGAATA
>JACRBE010000058.1 GCA_016213235.1 Chlamydiales bacterium
AATTACGCTAACAACTAATTAACTATAACCGAGGTAATAATATGACAACCTTAGCCTTACCGCCATCTCTCCCTGTAACATCGGAGGCGTTAGATCGCTATAGACAAACTCCAGAAGTCCGCGCAGGAGAAGTAGCCCCATTCATTTTTAGCGAATTAGACATCCTCAAGTGTCACAGTATCTATTCGATCATATCAGGTAAAGAAATGGCCTCTTTAGGCGATAAATCAACTCCTGATGCATTTTATAAGAGATTTGGATATCGAGCTGTTCAATATTTTGAACAATTAACTCTATTACGACATCTCAGAGAGCGTCTTCCTACCATGGAAATAATAACAGCTTTCCCAGCTCCGAGAAGTGTTACAGAGGTAAGCAAAGTTCATTTAGGTTGTGGTGAATGTCAGGAACAGTCTGCATATGCAGTTTGTCGAATTGCCTCTATATTTCATGGGTATATCTTACAACTTGTAGTCTGTAATCAAAGTAATATATCAAACAATCATGGTTTTTGTCTTATTTCAGATCGTGATGAGGACGGTAAATATTTTAAAGAACTGACAGAGCCGAAAAAGAGACCATTTTCACTAGACGAATTAGTGGAGCATGCACCTGATGCAATTGTCATAGACCCTTTGATAAGAACTGCTTGCGTAGTAAGATCCATTAAAGACTGCGAAAAAATCCAACAATTGTTTGCTGATAATGGCTATAACTACTTTTTAAAAGCGGTAACTGTAAATTACAATCCGAGCGGATATCTTCAAGTGATGGACGTAGTACATAGAGTGGTGGGTATGGTACGAGATGCAAGAGAACCGCTTGCATCCCCTCAACTTGATGCAATTAGAGCTCTTGATGAAAGAAAAAACTCAGATATAAAAACATATCTAACAACACACTACACAGGCGTTGTATGGAAGAGTAACACTAAACTCAGGAAATTTTTTGTACAGGGTGCAAAGGAGACGTTAGACCCTATTTGCGGGCAGCTACGTCCCCATGGCATAGAATTTACTTACAGTAAGGTCAAAGATTCGGCAGATTATGTAATTATTATTCCTTATGAAGAAGCCGGTAAGTTATTAAAAGATATTTAAAATCATTTAAATAATGGAATTTGAATGTTTTAAATTTAATTTTAAAGAGAATACTTTTTTGTATAATTACGCTAACAATTAATTAACTAAACTATAACCGAGGTAATAATATGACAACCTTAGCCTTACGGCCACCTCTCTGTGTAACATCGGAGGCGTCAGATCGCTATAGACAAACTCCAGAAGTCCGCGCAGGAGAAGTAGCCCCATTCATTTTTAGCGAATTAGACGCCCTCAAGTGTCACAGTGTCTATTCGATCATATCAAGTAAAGAAATAGCCTCTTTAGGTGATAGACCAACTGCTAATGTAGTTTATGAGAGATTTGGATATCGAGCTGTTCAATATTTTGAACAATTAACTCTATTACAACATCTCAGAGAGCGCTTTCCTGCCATGAAAATAGTAAAAAAGTTTCTAGCTCCGAAAAGTGTTACAGATGTAAGCATAGTTCATTTAGGTTGTGGTGAATGTCAGGAACAGTCTACATATGCAGCTTGCCGAATTGCCTCTATATTTCATGGGCATATCTTACAACTTGCGGTCTTTAATCAACATAACGAGCAAAAAGATCATGCTTTTTGTCTTATTTCAGATCGTGATGAGGATGGTAAATATTTTAAAGAACTGGCAGAGTCGAAAAAGAGACCATTTTCACTAGAAGAATTAGCAACGCGTGCACCTAGCACAATCGTCATAGACCCTTGGATACGAACTGCTTGCGAAGCGAGATCCATTAAAGAGTGCAGAGAAATCCAACAATTGTTTGCTGATAATGGCTATGACTACCTTTTAACTGCGATGATTGCACCTTATAACCCAAGAGGATATCTTCAAGTGATGGACGTAGTAGATAGCGTGGTGGCTATAGCACGAGATGCAAGAAAACATCTTGAATTCTATCAACTTGATGCAATTAGAGCTGTTGATCAAAGTAAAAACTCAGATACAAAAACATATCTAACAACACACTACACAGGCGCTGAATGGAAGAGTAACACTAAACTCAGGAAATTTTTTGTACAGGGTGCTAAGGAGATATTAGACCCTATTTACGAGCAGCTACGTCCCCATGGCATAGAATTTACTTACAGTAAGGTCAAAGATTCGGCAGATTATGTAATTATTATTTCTTATGAAGAAGCCGGTAAGCTCCTAAAAGAGGCTTAAAAATCATTTAAATAAGAGACTCTGAATGTTTTAAATTTAATTCTTGTAAAGAGGATACTTTCTGTAATGAGTTATTAGAAAAGAAATAGATGTCCTTCACATGAGTAAATTCATGACATGACAGAGGCTCAGAAGTGAGTAAAATAAAATCTACTTTAGGTATAGATGATAGGAAAGAAAGAAACTCCTGCGAGTAATTGCTTCTTTTAAGATAAACAACAAACATTTCTTTTTGAATACTCTGAGCGAGCTTTTGAATGATATGAAAAATTCCAATCAAATTACTTTCAGGTTCATCCAAGACAAGAATCTGAATATCGGAGTGCTGGACAGAATATTTAATGGTATTTAAGTGGGACTGATCTAAAATTTTAGAGTATCCTTCAATTGCTAATATACGCTTTGCAATATCTGACAAGCTAACACTTACACATCCTATATGTTCCACAGCAATGCCTGCAGCAATATTAGCTAAAGGAATAACTGCTTGTGGCGGCCTTGCATTACCAAGCCCAAAGGCTAGCATAGCAAGAACGGTGTCCCCCGCTCCTGTGACATCTAATACTTCTTTTTGCGCCATTACAGGAAAATGAAAAGAGCCTTCCCGATTAAATAAGCTAATTCCCGATTCTGATCTTGTAATAATCAAGTGAGAACACCCACTCATGCAAAATAGTTTATTGCCAACAAACTCTATGGTCTCTTCTTTTTTACACCCTGCAGCAAGATATGCTTCTTTACGATTAGGTTTAATCACATCTGCGCCGGCATATTTAGCAAAATCGATTCCTTTAGGATCCACAATAACAGGTTTGTGTTTCTCCCGGCTTAAATCAATAAGATATCGCAAGATGCGATCATTTAAGAATCCTTTTCCATAATCAGAAATAGCAACAACATCCACTTCATCAATAATAGATCTAGCATAATGATAGACTAGTTTTTCTATCTCTTGGGTTACAGCCATCAAATTTTCAAAATCAACGCGAATTAATTGTTGAGAATCACTGATCATACGATTTTTTAAGATCGTATGATAGTCCGGTTGAATAAACAATCCTTTTGTTTGAACACCAATCCCATCAAATAATTTGATTAAATCCTTTCCATTATCATCATCTCCTATTCGTCCTATTACAGAGACTTTGCACTGGTACTGTTTTAAGTTCATCACCACATTGCCAGCACCACCTGGGAGTTGTTTTTGAGATTGTACATGCAGCACAGGGACAGGCGCCTCTGGAGATATACGCTCTACTTTACCAAACGTATATTTATCTACCATGAAGTCGCCAATAACAAGAGCATGGATCGGTTTTAGTTCATGAAAGATCTTAGATAATTTTACCACCTAGCATCCTTTACCAAATAATCTTGCACATATTCTTTCACAGTATCTTCAAACTGATAAAATTTATATAACTGATTTTCCTCTTTTTTATACACTTCTTGGAATTTTTTCATATCTGCACAAGTATAATTTTGATATTTTCCTATCAAGTCCACAGGCATCGGTATATATTCCATATCTACTTTTTTTCCTAAAGCATGAAAAACAGCTGTAGCCAGTTCATTCCAGGTATGGGTCGTCCCACTTCCAATATTAAAAATACCGCAGTCATTATTTTCTAGAAAAAAGCATGTCATGGCAGCAACATCTTTTACGTAAACAAAATCTCTGCATTGCTCTCCATCACCAAATAATTGCGGCTCTGACGATTGAAATAATTTTACTTTTCCCTCTTTTTGGATAGCATTGGCCATGTGGAGTACCATAGAAGCCATTCTTCCCTTATGGTATTCATTAGGACCAAATACATTAAAAAATTTAAGTCCTACAACAAACGAAAGCAAATTTTGTCGATAAAGCCACTGATCAAATAACTGTTTAGAATAGCCATAAGGATTGAGTGGGTGTAATTGATCTATGATATCATGTGCGTCACTATAACCAATCTCCCCCATACCATATGTTGCAGCAGATGATGCATAAATAAATCGGATATCATGTTCTATTGCATAAGATGCTAAATCAACACTAAAGCGATAGTTTACCTTCATGAGATAATCCCAATCATCCTCTACAGTAGAGGAGCAAGCTCCTAGATGGATAATTGCTTCTACATCTTTTGATTTGTTTTTTAGCCAATTCATAAGCTCAAATCTAGGAATAATATCGATAAATTTTTTGCCAACCAGGTTTTTCCATTTGATTGTTTTCTTAAAATCATCGACCAAAATAAGGTTAGTGAATCCCTTATCATTTAAATATCGCACAATACAAGAGCCAATAAAACCGCCTGCACCGGTAATCACAATATATTGATCGTTAAAAAGTTTTTGTTTCATACATCCTTCTTTGGAAAAAAGGATCCATTGTAAGAGATGATTTATTTTTTTGCTATAAACCACTGATTGTTTTGAATATCTCTATTCAAACAAGAAATGGGAAATACACGGATATCTCGTGACAATGTTGTAGGAAGCTCTCCTTTTATTACAAAGGAAGATCCGCTACCTGTCATGCATGCACTACCATGATTCAGCAGCATTGCTTTAATCTCAGACAGTCTTTGATCTAAACGAAATGCGGATGGTTCCAGATCATTTACCATTACCGGTGATGTAGAATAAAACTGCGCTAGAATTTGTTTTGGATCTTGCGCACTACACTCATTTGGCTTGCAGTTTTGATAAACCTTTAGTGTCGACATGGGAAAAGGAGGCACCACTAAATATAGAGGTTCCATATAAGGCATAGACATTTCCTCTATTTTTTCTCCAATTCCTGTACAATATGCTGTTCCAGAAGAGAAAAAAAAAGGCACATCCGCCCCTATTTTTAAACCAATACCCTTCAACTCTGATAAAGAGAGTGGATAGGAATAAAGCTGATTCATAGCAAATAATATCGTTGCAGCATTAGAACTACCACCGCCTAAGCCTCCACCTATTGGTATTTGCTTGTTTAAATCGATAGCAACAGGATCTATATACCCTGTTTTTTCTCTAAATAAATGAATCGCTTTAAAAATAAGATTGTTTTCGTCCCATTTCAACTGTGGATCGCTGCAAGAAAAACAATCTTCTTTATAAAAGGAGAGATGAATCTCATCACATAGATGAATAGCTTGATAAAGCGAAGCGATTTCATGATATCCATCGCTTCGTTTACCTAATACACGAAAGAAAAGATTTATTTTTGCAGGAGAAAAATAGGCTTTCACGCTTTTTCTTCTTCTTTCTTTTCTTCTGCTTGTGGCTCTTTTGACTGATCTTCTTTTTTTTGCTTTACCGCAATAGGAGTATCGCTTTCTATTGTTAATTTAAACGATGTTTTTACACCTTCTTTTAAATGTAACTCAATCGTATGCTCTCCTAATGTTTTGATCGGATGTATAAGATATACATGACGTTTATGTACATTAAATCCATGATCTTTAAGCAATGAAGATACATCTGCTGTAGAAACAGATCCATACATATGACCATCTGGGTCCACTTTTACAATTGTAGTAAAAGACTTACCTTGTAAATCTCTTACAAGTTGTTCTGCAACAACTCTATCTTCTTTTGCTTGCTTTGCTCTCTCTTCTTTTAGGCGCTCTTGTAGTCGAACAGTTCGTTTATCTACAACAACAGCTTTTTTTTGTGGTAATAAATAATTACGAGCAAAACCAGGAGTTGCTTTAATAATTTCCCCTTTACGGGCTCCACTGATATCTTCTAAAAGCAATAATTGATATTGCATAAATTCTCCTTAATTAACTGTTATTACTCGTCTGAAGCAAAAGGTAGCAAAGCGACTTGTCTTGCTCTTTTAATTGCTTGTGTTAGTAATCGTTGATGGAAATGAGATACTCCACTAATCCTTCTTGGAAGAATTTTTCCTTTCTCTGTAATAAATTGTACAAGAGTATCTATATCTTTATAATCAATCGATTTGATCCCAGCCATTGTAAAAGGACACTTTTTTCTCTTTTTTGAAAGGGCATCCGATGGGGATTTTCTTCTTCTATTCATCATGGGTTCACCTACTGTTGTTCAATGAGTGGTTTAAATTCTAAAGATTCTGGGATCAAGTCCACTTGAAGATTCATAAAACGAACTAAATCTTCATTAAGATGGTATTCTTCCCACATTTCTTTCATGAAGGAAGGTTCTATTTGAAAAAATAAAACATAATAATGCCCTTCTCTTCTTTTATTAATTTGATAAGCTAGTTTTTTTCTTCCTTGATCAAAACTTTTTTTTATTTCACCACCTCGTGATGTAATCCCATTAATGATGCGCTCAAGTGCTTTATTTCTTGCATCTTCACTTAGTGTTGCACTCAAAATATACATCCCTTCATAAAGGTGTGTTTTTGTTTTCGTCATGAATATTGACTCCTTTTAACTTGTATTGATGATTGAGCTCACCGGCTAATTGAGAGGAGGAAATAACTCCTTCCTGAATCCATTTTAATATAATTTGGATTCCTCCGTTCATAAAAGCTTCCATTTCTTCAAGTTCTTTATCAGAAAACTTTTCTAGTACATAATCAGCAAGATCTTTGTTTTCGTCCCTGCCAATTCCGATTCGTAATCTCGTATAACTTGAAGTACCGAGTTGCTCTTGTATATGTTTTAATCCGTTATGTCCACCTGTGCCACCTTGGCTACGAATGCGAAATTCTCCAAATGGAATTTCCACATCATCACATAGGATTAGCAGGTCTTGCAGAGATATTTTATGAAAGTCCAGACACATGCGAACAGAAAACCCGGACAAATTCATGTAGGTAGATGGAAGCAAAAACAAGACTTTCTTATTATCTATGATTGCATTTCCAAGCATACCATTAAACGATGAATTTTTATACTGCACCCCATAAAAACTAGAAAAAGCGATCACTAGCTTTTCACCTATGTTATGGCGCGTATTACGGTATTTTTCTCCAGGATTTCTAAGTCCAACAATGAGTAGTGGATTCATTATTTACCGATAGCAACAATTAATTCTTCTTTTCCTGCCAGGGGTTGTACACCTTCCGGGAAAGCAATATCTTTTACTCTTTTTGATTGTCTTATCCCAAGCTCTCTCACATCCACATAAAATGCAGAAGGGATCTTGCTTGGTGGACATTTAACTCTGATATATCGCTTAAGCTGTCTTAAGAATCCACCTAGCTTAATACCAGTGCAGTCTGCAACACTTGTAAAATGCACAGGTACGTTTACGCTAACAAACTCTACATGTTGTAGTTCTTGGAAATCGAGATGTAAAATTTGATATGTGGTTCTATGATATTGAATCTCTTTCAATATCGCTTTTCTTACTTTATTGCCAAAATGCAATTCAAATACGGTTGTAGCTAAATGACCTTTTTCGATTTTTCTTAAAATCGCTTCCAAATCACTGGCGAGTATTTGTATAACCTCTGTTTCTTTACCTTTTGAGTAAATCACTGCAGGAATATGTCCATTATTTCTTATCTCAGAAAGTAATAAACCAGTTCCACAGCTTCTTGCGTTAGCTGTTAATTTCATGAGTAGCTCCGTTTTTAATTTCTCAAGTGAGAAATTTATTCGTTTTTAAAAATAGATGAAATCGAATCTGAGTAGACAACCGAACTAATGGCTGCACTAAAAATCTTAGCAACAGATACGATTTTTACCTTTGGGGAGGGGTCTTGAATGGATGTTGTATTACAAACAAAACATGCTTCTATGCAACTTTCTAACTCTGGAGAAATGGCTTTTAATAAGTGGGTCACCGTTGCATACACATTTCTAGCACCATGGCTTTTACAAACCTTAGCAGCTTGATATAGTGTTTCACCAGTAACACACATGTCATCGACTAGAAGAACATCCATATTTTGTACATCACCGATTAATACTTCAGGTTGTACATGTTCTGCATCGATACGACGTTTATTAATGATCGCGAGCTTTTTCTTTAAAGCTTCTGCAATTCTTTTAGCGATTTTTATACTGCCAAGATCCGGAGCAACAATGACAAATTCTTGTTTCATGTGAGCTCTAATCGTATCGATCAGTACTGGCCTTGCAAACAAATTGTCTACAGGCACATTAAAAAATCCTTCTATTTGATCTGCATGCAAGTCCATGGTAAGTAAGCGATCTATTCCTGCAGTTTCTAATAAATTTGCTACTAGTTTTGCAGAAATAGGCTCTCTACCATGAGCTCGCCGATCTTGCCTGCAGTATCCATAATATGGAAGTACTGCGGTAATTGATTTTGCAGATGCTCTCTTTAAAGCATCAATCAAAATCAAAATCTCCATGAGATAGAAGTTGGGATTTTGTGTTATTGTTTGTAAAACAAATACATCCCGACCACGGACATTCTCTAATATTTGAACGCCTATCTCACCATCAGGAAATTGTTTAATTTCCAATTTTCCAAGACTTTTATCAAGATTGCTACATACCTCTTGCGCGAATGTCAAATGAGAGGACCCTGAGAATATTAAGTAGTTGTCTTGAGCTGTCATGAAAAATTTTTCAAATTAAATTTTTGGGGCGGCAGGATTCGAACCTGCGCGTGGCGGAACCAAAACCCGCTGCCGTACCACTTGGCTACGCCCCAGCAAATTGTAAATGCGAATATATTAACCGGTTAAATTTTTTTTCGCAAGAGAATCAATTTTTTTCCTCCTTTTCTCCTCTCAACATTAAAGATCATGTAAATGTTTAATTAACAATAAATCAACATTCCTATACCATCTCGTAAGTAAGAAATCTTTCAATCAGAGAATATGATGTGTATCGGTTGTTGGGATAGCGAAAAAAGAGCAAAAGCACTAACTAAAGGTCTTGCATGTGATCAACGAGATCTTTGGAAGATGACTATAGAAGAGCTTAAATACAAGCTCTCTATAGAGAGTTTGCAAACTGGAAAAAAAGATTTTAATGTAATTAGATCCGCTATTTACGATCATCTTACCAGTCAAAATATTTCTTGGATCATACAGAAAAACAATACAAAAACCCAAATCGTAGTAAATTTCATTTGATCAACTCCCCTTTTTCTGGCTATTGACGCTAATTGATCAAATTGAGAGTATGACGCCAGGGGGTGCTATATGAAAATAGTCCATATTGCCTCGGAATTTGCTCCTTTTTGCAAATTAGGCGGTTTAGCAGATGTTGTATCGGGTCTTGGCAAAGCTCATACCCATCTTGGGCATGATGTTCATGTTATTTTACCTTTTTATGATTGCATTTCCCGCTCACAATTAGGCGCTGAAAAGATAGTTGATTTTCAGGTAAAAGAGCATAACATTACCCATCCCGGATCCGTATTTTTTAAACAAGAAGGTTCTATTCGTCTTTACTTATTAGACTTACCTCATCCTGACTCTTATTTTGAACGGGGTTATATTTATGGTGGGAAAGATGAGAGCTTACGTTTTTTATATTTTTGCAAAGCAGCTTTATCATTCATCCATGTTTTTTTTGAAGAAAACATCGATATTTTACATTTACATGATTGGGTTAGTGCGGGCTGCCTTTTAATAATGGAGAGCTGTTTTCCTCAATTAAAAAAGAAAATCAAAAAAAGTGTACTTACGATACATAATATTCAACATCAGGGGAAGCTCAAAAAAGAGTCATTAAATCTTTTGGGAAATAGTGGTGATCATCTTTTACACGATCCTCAATTTCAAGATCGTTTTGATAGTTCAATGATTAACATCTTGCGCTCTGGTATACAGCTTGCAACTACTGTAACAGTAGTATCCCCTTCTTATGCACAAGAAATTGAAACAGAGGAACATGGTTATGGTCTTGAGCAAACCGTTATTGCAAATAAGCATAAAATTATTGGTATTATTAATGGGATTGATACTCATTATTGGAATATGGAAACAGACCCCTTTATTTTTGAAAGAGGCAATCACTCCTATCAACTTGATGATTGGCTTAGCTTAAAACAAAAGAATAAAGAGAGACTGTTTCATCGTTTGAACTTATTAGAAGGATCTGGTCCCGTTGTTTGTTCTATTACAAGACTGGTACATCAAAAAGGGCCTCTTTTGATCAAGCAGGCATTAGAATTTACAAAAAACCATGGCGGAGTATTTATTTTACTAGGAGCTGCCATTCAATCTGACATAGAGCACGAGTTTTTACAGCTTGCGAAACACTATCAAAACCATCCTCATATTTACATTCATTATGGTTTTGATGAAATGCTGGCTCATCAAACGTATGCAGCAGCAGACGTACTCATTGTGCCTTCTTTATTCGAGCCTTGTGGGCTAACGCAAATGATTGGGATGCGCTATGGGGATGTTCCTATTGTAAGAAAAACAGGTGGCTTAAAAGATACGGTCCATGATGTACAAGATGAGCAGATTCTGGCGCAATTAAGAAATGGTTTTTGCTTCGATCAATATAATTGGGAAGAATTTGAAGCATCATTAAAACGATGCTTTACTATCTTTAAAAATAAAACGGAGTGGAAGCATTTGGTAGCAAATGCACTATCTTGTGACTTTAGTTGGGAAAAATCTGCTAAAAAATATTTAAATATCTACTTAAGCTAAGACCATGCTTTTTTGATAAAAGAGCGGTTTGCCATGATATATTCGACACCAGATCCCACAGTATAGATAGCGGCAAATAACACCATATAAAAACTTAGGTTTTGTAATCTTTCCAAACTAATCCATCCTTGAGAGTAGGGGATCATTAAAAAGACAATGGTAAACACTGTAATTGCCTGAATAATTGCTTTTATTTTCCCGCTTGTTCTTGCGGCTAGAGCCTCACCTCGCAAGGCGCATAGAGTGCGGAGCGTAGAGATAATAGAATCTCGGTAAACAAACACAAGAACGAGGAAAAAGGGCAATTGGACAAAGCCTTTGGTAAATCCCAACAATAAAGAAAGCCTAACAATACTATCAGCCATAGGGTCTAGTATTTTACCAAGATCTGTTACCTCATCATATCTTCTAGCTACAATCCCATCAAAAATATCAGACAGTTCACACATAAGGAGAAGCGTTAGCAATATATATGGCAATGTGATCAAAGAGATCCCTAGTTTTTCATAAAACAGATAAACCCCTATAAAAAATGGGCTGATGAACATTCTGATCAATGTTAAAAACAGCGCAAATTTCAAAAAAAACCCCCTTTGGATTCTATTTGCGCTATTATGCCCCACTTTTTAAAAGTTGAAAATAGAAAAATGACTTTTGCTTCACCTACGCAAGCCTTTTTCTCATTAAAAATTCTATTTGTACTTATTGTGAAAAATCAATTTAGAATGATACAATCGAATGAAAACCCCTAATTATTTTAATTTTATGTTCACATTTCAAGAGATTATTCAAAAGCTAGTCCAATTTTGGTCGTCAAAAGGTTGTATCATTCATCAAGGTCACGACGTAGAAGTTGGGGCAGGAACCTTCAACCCTGCTACCTTTTTAAGATGTTTGGGGCCAGAGCCGTATAAAACAGTATATGTAGAGCCATCGAGAAGACCGCAAGATGGTAGATATGGAGAAAATCCCAATCGCTTGCAATTGTTCCATCAATTACAAGTAATTGTAAAACCATCCCCCGTAGACATTCAAAAAACTTATTTACAATCACTGGAAGAAATAGGTTTTTCTTCCAATGACCATGATATTCGATTTGTGCATGATGATTGGGAAAGCCCTACTCTTGGGGCATGGGGCCTTGGTTGGGAGATATGGATTGATGGGATGGAAGTATCTCAGTTTACCTATTTCCAATCCATTGCAGGACTTGAATTGAATCCGATACCGGTAGAAATTACTTATGGTCTTGAGAGATTATGTATGTTAGCTCAGAAAAAAAATAATTTTTTTGAGATGAAGTATAATGAAGAACTAACATATGGCGATGTATTTCATCGTAATGAAGTGGAGTGGAGCAAATATAATTTTGAAACCTCTTCTCCTACGATGTGGTTAAAACATTTTGAAGACTATGAAAAAGAGGCCAAAAATCTCATTAACCTTAATTTACCAATACCTGGTTATGATTTTGTCATGAAGGCATCTCATGCATTCAATATGCTAGAGGCAAGAGGTGTAATTTCCACTACAGAGCGAACAAACTATATTCATCGTATTCGGGATCTTGCAAAACTCTCTGCTATTGAATACTTAGCTTCTAGAGAAAAAATGGGATTCCCTCTACTGAAAAAACCTGCGACAACATGCCCAGTATCTCTCCCACAGTCTACCAGTCACTCTTTTAATCCAGATCATCGCAAAGACTTCTTATTTGAAATTGGAGTAGAACAACTCCCTGCTACATTTATTCCTATTGGAATAGAAGAATTAAAGCGTATTTTCAATGAATTTTTAAACAAGCACACCCTATCTTACCAAGATATAAAACTATTTGGTTCACCACAAAGACTCTCGATTCTTATTTCTGGTCTAGCAGAAGGGACAGCCTGTGCTTTAGTAGAAAAACGGGGGCCACAACTTAGTGTTGCATTTGATGCAGCAGGACAGCTGACAAAACAGGGATCGGGATTCTTTGAATCTCTTAGTGTTCCTTTTGCTACTAAAGAAGAGATTCAAAACAACAAGCATCCTTCTATTAAAATCCAATCTATTAATGATAAAGAATATTTGTTTGGACATGTAGCGAAAAGTGGAGAATCCACTTTTAAATTACTTGAGTCCTTTTTAGTAGATGCAATCAAAAACATCTCCTTTCCAAAATCGATGCGTTGGGCAGATTTTGATATTTCTTTTGCAAGGCCTATCCAGTGGATTATCGCCTTACTTGGGGAAGAGGTAGTTCCTGTGCACATAGCTAATGTTATTTCTTCTAATTTAAGTAAAGGTCACGCGCAAAGACATCCTCATCCTGTTCTTATTTCTCATCCAAGTGTATATGAATCAGAGCTAGAAAAAGCATTTGTTATAGCAGATGTTGCCAAACGAAAAAATCATATTGAAAAGCAACTTGATGCTATCTTACAAAAAAACAATTGCAGTGTACTTAAAAAAGAAAGGGTGCTTAATGAAGTGCTCTTCTTAGTAGAATGGCCAGAGCTTGCTATTTATGATTTTGATAAAAAATTCTTAAAAGTTCCTGCAGAAGTACTTGTTTCTGAAATGGTAGAGCACCAACGTTATTTCCCTGTGACAGATAAACAAAACACTCTTTTACCAAAATTTATCATCACTGCAGATACCTGTGTTAATAAAGAAATACTACGCAATAACTTAGCAGTGCTATCTGCAAGGCTCTCTGATGGTGTCTTTTTATATGAACAAGATTTAGCTTTGTCACTGGATTATTTTAATGAAAAGCTCAAAGCAATCACCTTTCATAAAGATCTTGGAACAGTATATCAAAAAGTAGAGCGACTAGAAAAAATCGCACTCCAATTAAATCAGCTACTAAAAGTTGAAGATGACAGTATTGTAAAAAGAGCGGCCCACCTTTGTAAAGCAGATCTTTCTTCTGCTATGGTTGGAGAGTTTCCAGAGCTTCAAGGGACTATTGGAATGTACTATGCAAGGCACCATAAGGAAAAAGAGTTAGTTGCTATAGCGATTAAAGAGCACTGGTTACCGGTTGCGGAAAAGGGAGACCTCCCGACTACCAATTGTGGTAGGTTAATCAGCTTAGCGGACAAAATAGATAACATTTTAAGTTATTATAGTGTTGGCATTAAACCTACTTCCTCTAAAGATCCATTTGCATTAAGACGGCAAACACTTGGTATATTACGAATATTACTAGATGCAAAATGGTCTATAGCCTTGGATAAACTCTTTGAAAACATTTTACCAAGAAAACAACTCTTGGAAGAGATCTATAGCTTTTTCAAAATCCGGCTAAAAACGATTTTTGAAGAAGGAGAATTTGAAAAAGATGAGATCGAGGCTTCCTTATCCTATGCTTCCATGAATCCTTTTGAAGAGTATTGTAAAATCAAAGCGCTGCATGAATTTAGACAATCATCAAACGCATTTAATCAGATGATTGAAGTATTCAAGCGGGCAAAAGGACAAATTGGCAATGAGGCACGAAAAGAGTTGAATGAGTCGTTATTAAAAGAGCCTGCAGAGAAAAAGTTGCTACATGGGTTAAAGCTCATTGATCAATCCTTTATTGAAGCGATACATCTTCGTAACTATAAGAAGGCGTTTGAATTACTCACCACGTTGCAACAACCAATCGGTCAGTTATTTGACGAGGTAAAGATACTCGATCAAGATGTGAGCATTAAAAATAACCGGATTGCTCTACTACAAGAAGTATTTCATCCCTTTACGCAACTGCTTGATTTAAGTAAGCTTCAAATCAAGTAGCCTTTAATAGACAAGCCCGAAAAGAAAAAGTGGAATTTCTCCTTATGATCTCAGGGGACTTAAAGAATTTCAAAAAGATTATCCAGAAGCCACGGTTTTTTTACTCTATCGTGGTACAGAAAAGTTAAAAAAAGACGGTATTCTTTGTCTACCTGCAGAAGATTTTTTTCGACATATGAATCCATTATCAACATCTCTTATACCAAATTCACCGTGAAGCTAAAGACTTCGCGGTTTTCTCGCTAACAATTAGATAAATTTAACTATTCTCTAATTAGTATAATAAATGTAAATGGGAGTGTGATAAAGATCATTGAATACAGTCTTTGAGCTCTGTTTTATACCAGGAAGAGCAAACGTATGAGAAATGATCTTTCCCTGAAATTTCTCTTGCTTTAGTTTTTGTTCCAAATATTGCATATTTCTGACAGACAGATAGCAAAATAAGATACTGTTGCTATCTAGCGGATCATGCAAAAAATTACGATAGTGAATACTCAAGTTATGACATTGAAATATCCTTTTTAAGATGATGCTACAGATATATGGGAAAAACGATGCTTCATAAGCGATAATAGTTGCTTGTTTGCATCTTTTAGCAAGCATGATATTCATCGAGCCAAAACCACAACCCAGTTCGTAGATCGTACCTTGATAATCTTCTTCAAAAAGCGAGCATATGGTCTTTCCCAAACGATAAGATGTTGGCATAGGAGAGATACCATACTTGATGGACCCATGCACAATAGAAGAGAGTATAACAACAATAAAAAAGGTAGTCAGGAACATTTTTTACAATAGATGTTTTTTATGATTACAAGGATAAAATAAATCGGATTTATAATAAATCCCGGTAAAAAATGCAGGATGCCAATGCCTTTCCCTTTTTATATTGTTTTCGTCCAATATTAAGCACAAAGCTTTCCGGATTTTTTTCTTTTTGTCCAAATGCCGGATTACATTAACACATTTAACACAAAAGCTACAGCTTGCATCATATAAAACTTCCATTACTACCTACTTCATTAAAAAATAAATAGAGATTCCAAGACAGGCCCACACTTGTAAATGCAGAATGATATGCAGTGTATTTGGTCTTACATGATCGCCTCGAAGAGGTAAAAACTGATGTGTATTTTTAAATTTATTAAACGCCTGTTTATGTTTTTGAGAGCTGCCAAAGAAATATGGCACCCACCAGCTCAAGATAGTGCCGATTGTTATTATCAAATAAAACGTAGTTACTGTAGTCATTGCAAAAAGCGGAATGCTAGATCTATGATAATAGATCCCTGTGATGATCAATGGAATAAGCACAGTCAATCCATTAATGGTAGAACCAAAGAGCCGATAGACATTGCTGTCTACTTTCTTTAAATCCGAAATATTATTTAAAGGAGAAGCAGGAATCCAATCATGAAATAACATGAAGAATAATAATACACATTGTAGAGCAATAAAAAAAATTGCCATCTTTAATCACCTTTAGCTATTACCGGAGGAGCAGATTTTAATATATCAAATTGCTTTGCAAGAGATAAAACTTCTTCTTCTGAATATCTACCACTTTGGATTTCGTTTTTTATCTTTTCTCTTTGCATCATCCAATTTCTATTCAGTATCTTTTTTACGACTTCTTTTGCTGCATCTTCCATTTTTTCATCGATTCCTTTTTTCTGCATGACTTCAGAAAAAAACTCTTGGAGATGTATATTGTCTAGTTCAATTGCAAAGTGGATTAAGTCCAGCTTATTTTCTTTCTCGATTTTTGCAATGATCATTTGGAATAAATTCCTACACACCTCTACCTGTAAATCCCCTACTTTTATATTACCCATGATAAATCGATAGATTTTTGAATCAATATGAGCAGATAATATCATATAACGGATCAGATTCATTTCTAGTCTTTTATCAGGATCAAATCGCAGATCATTTACATTGATATAACTTTTAAATGCAGGTGTAACCTTTGGAATATCGTCTTGTACAATCGATAGAGGAACATCACAGATCTGCGCTATTTTTTTGATGCCTTCATGCACCATCAGAGGCTCTTCCCACTCTTTGATCTGTTCCACCATTTTTTTTACTACTTCATTCTTACCGGCAGGAGACTGAAAGTTGATAGTAGAGGAATAAAAACGAAGTAAAAAAGGAAGATACTCGATGGCATTTTCTAAATATGTTTTAAACTGCAAAGGACCTTTTTTTAATAAAATAGAATCAGGATCTTCATCTTTGTCAAAGACTAAAACAAAAACCTCGATCCCTTTTTTTTGGAGCAATTGCCCAGTTTTTACAGCAGCATTAATACCTGCAGTATCTCCATCAAAGGCAACGTATGCTTTTTGTACTCCTAAATAAATGAGCTCTTTGACATGTTCCTCGCCAAATGCAGTGCCACCAGCAGAAAGTACATAATCATATCCCTCCTGTATCAAGCGAAGCGTATCGATTTGCCCTTCTACTACAATGACTTTTTTCTCTTTTGCAATGGTTCTTCTACAATCCCTTAACCCAAATAAAATCTTGGATTTCTTAAATAAAGGAGTTTCTGGAGTATTGATGTACTTTGGGCCAAGTATTTGATCACTTATTTTCCTACAGGAAAATCCTATTACATTTCCCACAGAATCATGGATAGGGATGGTAACTCTATCATGGAAAAAAGTCTTTCTTTGTGGATCTATTTTAATAAGGCCACAATCAAATAGCTGCTCTTCTGTAATCGAGTACTCTTGCACTACCTTCCAAAAGACTTTATCATCTTTGGGAGCAAATCCAATCTGAAACATCCTAATAAAAGAAAGGTCCATCCCCCGTTTATAGAGATATTCTAAAGCTACATGGCCTTCTTGTGTATGTAATAGGTAAAAATGGTAAAAACGGGAGATCTTATTCAAGACATCTTTTAACCCTTGCGTGTTTTTTGAAGGTTTATCTTGTTTCCCCTCCATTTTTTCCAATATAACATCATATTTTTCAGCAAGAGTGTCAATTGCTTCAACAAAACTCATATTCAGATAGTTCATTAAAAATGCAATAGCATCTCCATGAGCACCGCAGCCAAAACAATGGTAATGTTTTTCTCCTTGCTGAACTAAAAAAGAAGGATTTTTCTCATTATGAAAAGGGCAAAGGGCCTTATGGCTAGAGCCGCTTCTTTTTAATGGAATATAAGAAGAGATAACTTCGATGAGATTAATTTTATCTCGAAGATTCTGTAAGCTTTCCTGGGTATAGGCGACCATAGCAAGTATATCTATTATTTACACTATATTAAACAAAAACGACAAAACACTCCACCTCTTCTTTTTTGATTAGAATCATAGAATCTCTATATTTCCATTTGAGCGATTACAAAAGCATCCTAATATTACCAAACAAGCATTTAAAGATTTTTTAATAGTTCATCACCTTCCGTCTTATATGTTGGGAGAAGAAGATTATGCAGATTGAAGATCATAAGTAGAATACGTTATTTGTAGTTTTTAAAATGATGAATAATAGATGCAATATCTTTCTGACGAAGCTCTTTTACTTGTTGGAGAGATTCTGAAGACGCCTCTTTTATTGCTGCAATAGATCCAAAGTGTTGCATCAGAGCCCTTTTTTTCTTAGGACCAATACCGGGTATTTCATCTAAACCACTTTTAAACGTCCGTTTTTTGCGAATATTGCGATGGTAGGTGATTGCTCTACGATGTGCCTCATCCCGTATATTTTGTAAGAAAAAAAGAAGAGAGTTTGTATGATCTAATATAATAGGTTCTTTATGATCCGGAATAAAGATTTTTTCTTTGGTAAGACCTTTATCATGACGTGCATTTTCTTTGCTAAGAGCAATAACATCAACAGATACGATTTCTAGCTGTTTTAAAACGTCTATCCCAATATTAAGTTGACCCTTGCCCCCATCGAGTATGATGAGATCCGGAAAATCATTTTCCTCTTTTGCTTTGGTAAATCTACGCAATAACACCTCTTTTAGGGCAGAATAATCATCTGTCCTCTCTTTGCTTTGTATTTTATATAACCGGTATCTCTTGCTATCTTTTTCTCCACCTGTAAATGCAGAAAGAGAAGCGACTGGATCATGCATAGAGATATTAGAGGTATCAAAACATTCAATACGAATAGGACATTTATTGAGATGCAGAATCTCTTGGAGTTCAAGAAGTAGCGATTCTTTGGATGACCCATCTTTTAATTCTTGCTGCATGATATGGTAAGCATTTTCATTAGCAAGCTCGATAACTTTTTTTTTCTCCCCTTTTTGGGGATAGAGTATTTCAATTTTCTTATGGTAAGTATCAAATAAGATCTCTTCTAAAAGAGGGGAATCTTCCAACTTTTTTGGAATAAGAATAAGTCCCGGAGGAAGCGAATCTTTATATGCTTGCAATAAAAACAAACAGAGAATTTCTTCATCTAGAGAAGCTGTTTTTAAAAAGGAGTAATTCTTGGAGGCAATTAATCTGCCTTCTTTATAGTGCAGTTTCACAATAATCACATGAGATGTTTGTCTAAATAAGCCAATGGCATCAAAATCCCCCATAAATCCATGTGTAATATTTTTCCCTTGATTACAAATGTGCTTAATACGCTGGATGGTTTGATAAATAGATGATGCCTTTTCAAACTCTAAATTTTCTGAGGCCTCTAGCATTTTTTTTTCTAATTCTTGCACTACCTTATCATCATTACCTTTTAAAAACTCAATAGCCTCTTGTACATAGGCTTGATAGTCCTCCCTAGTGCATTTGTTGACGCATGGTGCAATACATTTCTTAATGGAATATAATAAACAAGGACGCTTGCGTCTTTTTAACTCTTCATCAGAACATTGACGAAGAGGAAAAAGATTTGTCATCGTTTCATAGGTATCCCTTGCAGCAAGCGAGCTGATATAAGGGCCAAAATAGAGTCCTTTGTCCGTTGGTTTATTTTTATAACGTACTAACCGTACCATAGGCCATGAGTGATGATGGTTGATCATTAAACTGATAAATGTCTTATCATCTTTAAGTAAAATGTTATATTTTGGCTGATATTCTTTGATCAATGAGTTTTCTAGTAAAAGAGCCTCTTTTTCATTTGGTGTGACAATAGTCTTAATGTCCACAACCTTAGAAATTAAAAAGGGTATCATTTCCCTCTGATCTCGCCCTTCAAGGAAATATTGCTTGATGCGATTTTTTAAGATCTTTGCTTTCCCAATATAAAGTATGATCTGTTTAGCATCTTTCATGATGTAAACACCAGGTTTCATTGGAAAATGATTTAATTTTTCTAAATCAAACGACATTTAAATCTTTTTTAAGTTTTCTTGCCATTTTATTAGATACTCAAAAGCATCTAATGGGGATGTTTTTAATATATCAATCTCTTTGATTTGCTCCAGAATTTTCTTTTTCTTTTCATCTGATACATGATCTAAAGGAAATAGTAAAAGTTGGTCTTCTTCTGATAAAGAGGTTTTTGTAGGTTTTTGCTTCAGCTTGATCTCTTGAAATGTTTTTAGCTTTTCCTTAGCTTTTTGGATCACTGCAGGAGGTAATCCTGCTAGTTTGGCAACATGAATACCAAAACTTTTATCCGATCCTCCAGGAACAATTTTTCGTAAAAATACAATATTATCTTCTAATTCTTCTACTTCTACACGAAAATTTTTTGCCTTTGGAAATAATTCAGACATGCTAGTTAGTTCATGATAATGAGTAGCAAATAATGTTTTTGCTTTCTTCCCTTCCGTTGTCAGTAAATATTCTGCTACAGCAAAGGCAATTGCCACCCCATCATAGGTTGAAGTACCACGGCCAATTTCATCTAGTATTACAATAGATTTAGAAGTAACATTATTCAAAATATTTGCCGTTTCACTCATTTCTACCATAAAAGTAGATTGTCCACGCAGCAGGTCATCACTCGCGCCAATCCTAGAAAACACCTTGTCCACAATACCAATTGTCGCAGAGGCTGCAGGAATAAAACATCCAATTTGTGCCATGATACATAGCAGGGCTACTTGTCTAATATAAGTGGATTTACCGGCCATATTAGGACCGGTAATTAACATTAACTGACATTCTGCCTCATTTAGATTAGTATCATTTGGAATAAAGGAGTGACTACTATGTTTAGCTTCAATAGTAGGATGCCTACCATGAGTAATATGTAAGTTATTGGAATAATCTATGATAGGACGAATATAGCCATGCTCTTTACTTACAGATGCTAGAGAAACAATACAATCTATCCAGGCGCATGCATTTGCCGCTTTCCGAATATCTACTTCATACAGAGAAATTTTTTCACGTAGTTGTTGAAATAAGGTATATTCTAATTTTGAGACGTTTTCTTCAGCATGAAGTATCTTTGTTTCAAACTCTTGGAGCTCCTCGGAAATAAATCTCTCTGTATTGACAAGAGTTTGTTTCTTATAAAAAGTAGAAGGCATGCTTTTTGCTTGTAGTCGTGATACTTCAATAAAATAACCAAAAGCATGGTTAAATCCTACTTTGAGAGTTTTTAAATCAAGTAGCTTTCTTAATTGTTCTTGATAATTCTTCAGCCACTCTTCACTATTTTCCTTAAGATGGATCAATACATCGAGTTCTTTATTGTATCCTTTGTTAAAAATGCCTCCTTCGGTAATTTTAAGAGGAGGGGTATCAACAATAGATTGTATAATTTCCTCACTCATAGCTTTGCAGTCAAAAAAGTGGGATTGTTGATGCCTAAAAAAAAGGATAGGGATTTGCTCTAAAAGTTTTTGTAATAGTGGAATCATTTGTAGCGATAACCCTAGTGCTTTTATATCTCTTGGACCAGCATAATTACCACAAATTTTCATGATTAAACGCTCGATATCGCGTATTTCATGAAGAAGAGATTGTAACTCCTGTAACACTTTAGGTTCCTGGATTAGATAACTAATAGCATCTTGACGCTGATGAATTTCACCTAGATTGGTAGATGGATGAGCAACGAGGTGTTTCATCATCCTGGATCCCATTGCCGTTTTTGTCTGATTGAGCAAATCAAACAAAGAAAATGATGCATCTGCTTCATGGGGAGAGCCCATGATATTTAAATGCTTGAATGTTGCAGCATCAATAGATAAATACTCATCTAAAAAAAGGGGAGCAATAGTTCTTATATGTTTGATTTCTAAATAAAGGTCCTCATTTACATACGCTAAAAGCGATCCCGCTGCATTAATGGCAGCAGTCATCTGTTTTAACCCAAATCCATCAAGAGAATGTACCCCAAAATGTGTTTTTAACCATTCATAAGAGATTTGAAAGTCAAATGCCCAGTCATCTTTTACATTTAGTCGATAAGAAAATTCTAATTTTAATTGCTGCAAAAAGGAGTCAAATTGCTTATAGAATTTTCTAGCAACAAGTATCTCCTTTGGCCTACGTTTGATTATTTCATCTAAAAGGTGGGATAGGCTTTCCAGTTCTGTAACTTTAAATTCTCCCGTAGACAAGTCAAGCAGTGCCATACCTATAATCGAGTTCACCTGCACGAGTGCTACCATGAATTTATTTGAAACGTCTTGTTGATAGGGACTATCTAAATAGGTAGCAGGGGAAACAGTACGAATAATCTCTCTCTTGACAATGCCTTTTGCATCACTAGGAGATTCTAATTGCTCTGCAATAGAAACCTTATGGCCACGATTAATCAGTTTTTCCAGATAGTTTTCCACAGCATGAACAGGAATACCGCTCATCGGTATGCCTTGCCGCTGTGTAAGCGTTAATTGTAACTCTTTCGCAAGCGTTTTTGCATCATCATAAAAGGCTTCATAAAAATCACCTAAACGAAATAACAATAAAGATTCTTTGGCTTGCTGTTTACAGTCATGCCATTGTTGTATCATCGGAGTAATTTTTGCATTCATGCGCGTATCTTGAGTTTCTTTAGTATTTTTTTAAGTAAAGACTCTTTTTTGATTTCAGGCTTTTGAGGATGATCTATTTGATTGAGTTCTGCAATGGCTTTTTTTGCTTGAAGAATAACACCGTCATTCCATCTTTGCGATTCTTCTATTTCTGTAATAATTTGCTCTAAATCAGCGCGAATATCAGCGGGGGACCTGATTTTAGTTTCATCTGGAAATGCAATATGGGCTGCACTACGCAGATTCCTAATTTGTTCTTGCGTGGAGAAAATTTTAATAAGTAGAGGAAAATAAACATCGCGATGTTTTGGCTGATATCTTGAATCTTTTCCGGAAATCACTCGGTCGGAAGAGATATTTACCTTAGAAAGGGTCGCTCTTGAAGTTTGGTGGATAGCATCTCTTTCCTGGGGGGATATCTGAAACACCCGTCTTTGAAAACGAGAAGAAGCTATATTATTGTCCTCTTCTAACTTAGGCATACGAATTATTGGTTTATTACATGAAAATAAACAATCAATATAACATACAAATTCTTTTTCATAAAGACCTTTATTAACAATTCGGCATGTCACATTGCAGCAGCACCTGTTTTTGCAACTTCTACAATAGAAATCATGGGTGATTTTGTTAATTATGAACTATCTATCTAAATATTAATTATCTTTCACAGATCGTTAGAGTAAAATCTTTTTCATAGCCTATTCGTCTTGCTAATAAAACATTTAGCTCTGCTTGAATACGATGAAAAACATCTTCTTTTAACTCGTCATCGATATCTGGAAATGAGGCTGTAATAACCTCTATTTTTTGATTAGGGTGAATGACAATATCGAGTGTTGAATGTAGCGTTGGGAACGCTTCTTGCCAATAATCTGTGATATATTCCTTAATGATCGCTTCATCTACCAGGGCTTTAGAGTGTTTCATTTTAATCTGGAAATACCGTTTTCGATTAAGAAAATAAAATAAACCAAATAATAAAACACCAAAACTAGTGAAAACAATCCCTAATTTAGTAAAAACCTGAGGCTCATTTAGCACAAAATGAACCACAGAAAACTGAATCTCCTTAAAGTGAGGAAGAGCAAGGAAAAGGCTTCCCATTCCAACAAGTAAAAAAACAACAAATAAATGTGCTGCTGAGAAAACAATATTAATATTTCTCATTAAAATTCTTCTGAATACTCATTTAAAGCATTTTCATCTAGTTGTTTTGTACCTGTTTTATCCACACCTTTTTTCATTGATTTTGCAATGATTTTTTCTAAATCCTCATCTGGAAGAAGGTTCTTAAATATAATATGGACACAAGAGACATGCAATCCTGTTAACTTTACGATTTCATGCACTAATTTCGTTTGGATTTCTTCCGCTTTTTCAGGTATGGAAATGCCATAGGATATATTTAATTCTACTTTGAGACTAACGGAATGATTTTTTGTATCCTGCTCTACATAAATACCTTTAACCCTTTCTAATCCCTCTCTACCAAGTAAATTATCAATAATATTTCCTTCGAGAAGTGATACATTTTCAATAGTAGAAATGCATTTAATGGTGATTGCCTGGAATACTCGAGTTTCAATATCTCTAATAAAAACGGTATCTGGAAAATCAAGTTCCTTTGTATCGATTTGCTTGAACTGATCTAACATCTGCATCTCCTTGATACGATATTTTTAAGGTAAAATATTATAACAACATCTTCATTAATGCAATCTTCGACTACTAAAAAATAGAAAAAAGTATTTTATTTTCCAATTCGGTACAATGTATTTTAAGAAATAACATCAATCAAAAGGTATTCAAAATGTTTCTTACATTTATGCTTCTTGCAACATGGGTAATACTCGGTCTTATTTGTTCAAGAATCGCTAAAAAAAAGAATAGAAATCCTACCACATGGTTTTATATAGGATTTTTTTTAGGAGTAATCGGAGTAGTAATTATTCTTTTTCTTCCATCTAAATCAGCTGCGATACATGTGGCTATTGAGCCAACGACGATAGTTCCTATAGATAATCCCGTCATGCGGGAGCTGAGGGGAAAACACTGGTACTATTTAGATGAATCGCATCTTCAAATTGGTCCTATGTCTTTTGATGCATTTAAACGATCATTTCAAGAAGGTAGATTTTCTTTTAAAAACTATGTTTGGAATGAAGATTTGGATAGTTGGAAAAAATTAGAAGAGTTAGTTGACTACCATAGTCATCTAGAAATAGAAAAAACCTGATATAAATCAGGTTTTTTCTCAATTCATGTAATTGCTTATAAATTAAAATTACCAGCTAGCTTTGAAAATACCTGGCAACTCACCACTATTTGCCATTTCTCTAAAACAAAGTCTTGACATTTTGAATTTTCTTAAAAATCCTCTACATCTTCCTGTAAATTGGCAACGATTTCTCATTCTGATAGGAGATGAATTTTTGGGAAGTTTATCTAAATTGATCATTGCTTCCAATTTTTGTTCTGGAGTGGATGCAGGACTGCTAATAATTTTTTTATATTCCTGACGTTTTTCCCATTTTAGATTAGAAAGATGTGCTCTTTTCTTCTCTTTTTCTACCATTGCTTTTCTAGCCATAATTCTCTACTTTTTTCTTCCTGGACCTTTTTGTCTTTGTTTACGATTTGGGTCTTTTTTGTTAATAACATAGAGTCGACCCCGACGCTTTACGATTTTATCCCCTTTAACCGGGTCAGCTTTAACAGATGCTCTTACTTTCATTTGTCTTCGATTCCTAAGCTTTTTTTAAAAACGGAACCATCATAGCGATATTTTTTATTTTTCACAAGGCATAACATTCTTTAGTCCCTACTTTTCTTTGTTGACTAGAAAGTTTCTTATTTAATATCATTTCCCAACAAATTATATAGGTATACACATGAAAAGAACGTATCAGCCAAGTAAAAAGAAAAGACAATCTACTCTCGGATTCCGTGCCCGTATGAAAACAAAGAACGGACGTAAAGTAGTAAACCGTAGAAGAAAAGCAGGTCGTAAAAGATTAACAGCGTAGTTCAACGTTATAAAAAGACAAATCGGTTACGGACAAAACAAGATTTTAAGTCGGTTTCCTTAGAAGGGAAACGGCTTTATAGTGATTTGTTTGTTTTATTTTTAAGACGTGGAAAAACTGCTGTGCCAAGGCTGGGCATCACCGCCTCTAGGAAATGTGGCAAAGCAAACAAGCGCAACTATTTCAAGCGCCGTGTAAGAGAAATTTTTAGAACGCATTGTAGTTTACTGCCACAAGATTTAGAAATTCACATCAAACTAAACATCTCTCTTTATGAGAGTGATGAGGTGTTATATAAAGAAATTACAACACGATTATCTGAACTAGCCAATGAGACGATTGAACGAGCAGCAGCAACAGGCTGTAGAGTGCACACAAGGTAAACTTTTAGTACTAGCTGGTGCTGGTAGTGGGAAAACCTCTGTTATCATTTCCCGTATTTTATATTTGATACAAAAACAATCTGTCGATCCCTTTTCCATTTTAGGGCTTACATTCACGAATAAAGCAGCAGCAGAGATGAAAAATAGACTTTCCAAGTCTATTACCAAGGATCAAGCTGAGTTAATCACGCTTTGCACCTTTCACAGTTATTGTTTTCATTTACTTAAAAAAGAAATCCATCATCTTGGCTATACGAATCAATTCAGTATTTATGATGAAAGAGACATCAAACGAGTATTACAAAATGTCATCAAAGCAGAAGGAGAAAATTTTCCTTCTGTGGATAAGGTATTTGCTATGGTCAAAGAGGAAGAGCCTATTGCAGGTCTTACTACAACTAAGCTAGATGAGATTAAGCTAGAGCTTTTATCCTCTTTAAAAACATATAATGCTGTTGATTTTGATGGATTAATTTCTTTGACACTTGATTTATTTGAGCAGCATCATGATATTTTGGATAGAGAGCGAAAACGTTTTCAATATATCATGATTGATGAGTATCAAGATACGAATCCGCAGCAATATGCTCTTGCTATGAAACTGTGTTCTTATCATCACAACTTATGCGTAGTTGGAGACGATGATCAGTCGATCTATGGATGGCGTGGAGCTCAAGTAGACCATATTCTACACTTTTCCTATGATCACCTCATTAAGTTGGAGCAAAACTATCGATCTACTCCTAATATTTTAAATAGTGCCAACAGTGTCATTAAAAACAATAAGAGCAGGTATGATAAAACACTATGGAGCAAACAATCTCCCGGGAATTTGCTTCATGTTTTTCATGCACCAACAGAAGAAGATGAAGCAGATGCTATTGTTACTCGTCTGATTGATATCAAAACAAAAGCAAATTTAAAATGGTCTGATATAGCTATTCTTTATCGTTCTAACAATTTATCACGTATATTTGAGACAAAATTAATACAGGCAGTATGGCAAAAAGGAGTAGACTGGGTACGGGGAATACCTTATCAAATTGTACAGGGCACGGAATTTTATGAGAGGGCAGAAGTCAAAGATATTGTAGCGTACTTGAAATGTATTGTGAATCCAAAAGATCAGGAGTCGCTACTGCGTATCATTAATTATCCAAGGCGTGGTATTTCTGATCAGACGCTAAAGAGTTTAACTACTTATAATCGAACACATAAAATCGCTCTTTGGGATGTATTAATTAGTATAACAAAAGGGCAATTAAGCTCTTTATCTTTATCTTCTCAGGCAATACAAGGTATTTCCTTATTTGTATCACTCATGAAAGAGGCTATGCAACGTTTTGATACTACTAGTTTTAGCGACGCATTTTCCTGGCTTATTGGGGTAATTGGTTATAAAGATTTAATCATGCATGAAGTAAAAAGCGAACAAGCTCAAGCATTTAAATTAGAAAACATTGAAACGATAAAGGAAATGCTCACTAATTACCAAGAAGATCATCCGGATCATGGGCTTCATGAATTTTTATCCGACACGATGTTAGATTCTGACAAATATCAGAGAAAGAAAAATCAACTTTTTTTTGACAAGCTACAGCTGATGACATTTCATAGTGCAAAAGGGTTGGAATTTGAAGCCTGCTTTTTAGTGGGACTAGAAGATGGTATTTTACCTCATGAAAAAAGCATGCAAGATGGTTCTGTTGAAGAAGAGCGTAGATTGTTTTACGTAGCACTAACAAGGGCAAAAAAATATTTAAGTCTCAGCATGTGTAGATCGAGAAAAAAATATGGTAAGCAAGTGGAAGCTAACCCATCTAGATTCTTATTTGAAATTCCTAAAGATTTAATGAAAGTTACCCGTTTCAATTTCCCTGAATCTTTTGACTTTTCTGAATAATATGACGATACTTCTTCCTACTATTATCCTAAGACATCGAAAAGAAAATTTAAAAAAATGCTCCTTGCGAGGATTAGAAAAAAGAGAAGATTTTCTTTTTTATACTTATCCTAAAGATCCTCTTCCATCACTAGATGGTTACATTCTTTTGTCTATGGATGGAGATCCACTATCAGAAAAAGATCATGAACATGGTCTATTTCTAATTGACGGGACATGGAATTATGCAGACGTCATGTATAAAAGTTTGCCAAATAAAGAAAAACTTATAAAACGAAGTTTACCTAAAAACATTTATACAGCATATCCAAGAAAGCAAACTGGATGTTTGGATCCAGAGCGAGGTCTTGCCTCCATCGAAGCCTTATATGCTGCTTATCTACTCATGGGCAGAGACGTCGATGGCTTACTGGATAATTACCACTGGAAAGATCTTTTCTTAAAACAGGCATCTATCCAATGGCTCTTAGAGTAAAAAACAACTCAAACACAATAAATAACAATAGAGCAATGAGCATCGTCTTTCCACCAAACAGCTGGTAATGAACAGTGTGATCTTTTTTCCTATATCTACCGGCCCAGACCATCAGTATTGGTATTAGTCCAAGAAGAAACACGCATCCGATACCACCTGCAAAGTTCAATGCTTTAAAAAATATGGTTGGGTTTGTTAAAGAAATAACAAGTGGTGGAAGATACACAAGACACACCAGCCCCGCTCTTGTAAGTCCTGTTTTTTTTACCTTTAGTCCATCTGCCCAAAAATCCACAAGAGGCAATGTCACACCAAAGAAAGAAGTTGTAAGAGCAAAAAAAGCAAAAAACTGTCCAATGACATAGACACTATTTGTCTTTAAATAATATTTAAGAGGTTCTACGGCTGTTGCGCCGAGTTGTTGCATTTGGACAAGACCATGAGCCCCTTCCACTGGAACAATCCCCTTAATCAGTAAATCCCAGAGTATATATGCAACAAATGGAATAGAAGAACCTATAATAATCGAATAACGCATGATTTTTTGGTTATAATGCAGATAATGCGCCAAACTTGGTATTAACCCCTGATAACTAAAAGAAGTAAAGATAATAGGCAGCGCTTGAAAAGCTCCGAGCCATTCTACTCGCTTTAAAAAAGCTGCATTCACTTTATTAATGCCAAGCGCTACAAATATCACATAAGAAGCAATCAATCCTACCATCAATAGAATATTGATCTTATCTACTGCTTTAGCACCAATGAACACAATAGAGCCAAAAACAGCTGTAAATAGCAGCGTACCTAGCACTTTAGAGTCTGCATTAGAAAGTAGAGAGCTAAATATGCCACCACCGGCTGTAATATAGGCAATAGTCAAACAATAGAATAGAAAAAGATATAAAACCCAAGCAGCTATCCTACCTCCATTACCAAGATAATGTTTAGCAAGAGAAATGACATTACTATCTTTTGGCATCTTTAAAAGGGCTTCAAACATAAGAAGTCCAGTAAACATGCTAAAAAGCCAACATAAAAAATACATCACACAAGCCGGGAAAAACCCGCCTGTTGCACTTGCAACAGGAAGAGCTAGCATACCAGCTCCGATTGCAGTACCACCAACTAATAAAGAACCACTAATGATTGATTTTACTTCTTTTAACGTCATAATTTTATCCTAAAAAAACCTCATCATTTTAAGAGACTCTTCGAATAAACAAAAGATTTTTTTGTTTAATGGTTTTTTCTCTTGTTTATCGCATCCATAACATCTTTGATCTGTTTTTTTCTCAATTATGCCCTTGGTATATACATCTCAAATTCATTTGTAAAAATATCTTGCTCAATTACTTCTCCAAAAACGCTAGCAGCAACCTCGGCTATTCTTTCTTTCCCTCTCACACTAGAAAAAGTAGCAGGGATATCTTCCACAGGATAACTATCATCCCAGTACCAATGCTCACGTACATATTCTTTAGATGGAAAAGAAAGAAGCTGATGTTCTTGCTGCAGAATTTCTTTTGCTCTTTGCATCCATGGGGAAGCGTCTATGTCTGCATCATCAATGTGCATACTCAAATAATGGGTGATATACAGCGATTCAGGATATTTAAGAACTTCAACTGTGTCAGATTCTGGGACAAAACCACATTTAAAATGCTCGGAATGATGATCCGTTACACTCTCTTTTACCAAACAGCCGTTATTACTAAAAATAAGCCTTAACACACACATACATATTTTAAAAATAGTTTTATCTTTGAAATATCCCCTATTATCGTGATTTTTATAATCGGTAATCTCAATGATATTATGTTGATTAAAGCAAAAGGAACATTCTCCTACCGCTTCCCGACCTAAAGATATTCTTGCTATCAGATTAAAAAAGAGTCCGGACGACTCATCATATCCTTCATTTCTAACTGCCATAGATACATCAAGAGAATGAGTATGATCTTCTACACATTTGCATGGCACCCGGATCCCAAGGGGATGAAATAATATACTATCCATAAAAAGCCTTTTTTTATAATAAGGAGGCGAAATCATATCATAAGATATCAAATTTAAGCGAGTTATTGGAAAACCTTATTTGGATAACTTTGTTGTGATAAAGGATTTATTTTGCTATTAATTTTTTTGCATTATATCCTTATTCAACAGGAGTTAAGTGTAGTATTGTGTCGCCGAAAGTTATAGATAAAGCAAATCATCAGATTAACAGAGAGGATATTGATCCTCACGCTATAGAAATTATTCTAAAACTACAACAAGAGGGTTTTGAAGCCTACCTCGTTGGAGGTGGCGTGCGCGACCTATTGCTTGGACACAAGCCAAAAGATTTTGACATTTCAACAGCCGCATCTCCAGAAGAAATTAAAAGAACCTTTAGACGTAGTTGTATTCTTATCGGAAGAAGGTTTCGACTAGCTCATATTCGCTTTGGAAAAAAGGTGTTTGAAGTATCTACTTTTCGTAGCGGAGATATAGCATCTGAAGAGCTCATTACAAGAGATAACGTCTGGGGCAATGCAGAGCAAGATGTTATGCGTAGGGACTTTACCATGAATGGCTTGTTTTATTGCCCTAAAACAGAGCATATTATTGATTACGTGGATGGATTTCATGACATTCAAAAACAGCATCTGCGCTGCATTGGACAACCACACCTAAGATTCAAACAAGATCCTGTTAGAATGATTAGGCTTCTTAAGTTTGAGGCACGTTTTGGTTTAAATGTAGATGAAGAGTTAAAAATCGCCCTGCTTGAATGCAGATCAGAAATTATCAAAAGTTCTTCCCCAAGGGTATTAGAAGAAATATTAAGGATGTTAGAATCTGGCTCATCTGCAAAATTTATTCATCTTATGTCTGACCATGGACTGATTCAACCCTTAATGTCTGGTCTCTCCAAGTTTTTAGAAAGTTCTCATTCTTCCATCATATATGATTATTTGGGAGAAATTGACTACATGATAAAGGAATTTTCAAGGGTACAGATTCATCGCTCTATTTTACTAGGTGCTTTAACCTTTCCGATATTGCATACGTTATTACTAAAAAAAATGGAAGAAAAAGGGCACGCGCCCCATTTAGGCATCATTCAACAACTCTGCTTTGATGTTGTGCATGACACGTTTGAGCCTTTTTTAATACTCCCACGGAGATTGAAAATCGCATTGATCAATATTCTATTTACACAGTACCGGTTAATTCCACTGGAAAAGAGCAAACAAAGGAAAAAGCGCATTCCCAATGTACCCGATTTGTTACTTACCATGCAGTTTTTAAACCTGCGATATCGTCTAGATCCTTCTTTAAAAAAAGATTGGAATGAATGGAGCAAACTCTTTTTAGGTAAAAAAAGGGGTGCATGAAAACTCTTATTACTCTTCGAGGGCATCATGTAAGCTATGTTGGAATAGAAGATGATAACCCTCTACCTGCCATTTTTTATTTTGCTCTTTCAGGAATGGATAGCCTATCACTCGATCCATTTAATCAGCCTGTTGAGATATGGAAACAATATAAGGTTAGAGTCTTTTCTATGACCCTACCTGGTCACGATGAATCCTTAACTACAGATGTTGCTATTACAAAATGGATAGAACAATTTAAACAAGGGCAGGATCCGTTTACCCCTTTTTTTCATCATGTTTCTGAAACCATTGATGATTTACATGCCATGGGACTTATCAATGAAAAAACAGCAATAGCCGGACTTTCTAGAGGGGCATTTATTGCAGCCCATGTTGCTGCAATAAATAAACATATTACGCACATCCTTGGTTTTTCTCCTTTAACAACTCTTCGCTTCCTGATGGAAAATGATAAAAACGTTAATCTATCTCATTTTGATCTTCTCCATCTCTCATCTAAGTTATATCGATTAACACATCGCTATTACATTGGTAATAGAGATACACGAGTATCTACAAAAGAGTGTTGTTATTATATCATGCAACTTGCAAATGAAATGCATGAAAATAATATCCGAGCACTACCTGTTGAATTATTTATTAAGCCATCTATTGGCAGACATGGTCATGGGACGAGCAAAGAAATTTTTGAAGAAGGCGCGCATTGGCTAGCTAAGGAGATCTGTTGTGCAACATTATGATTTTTTTATCATTGCAGCTGAACCTAGTGCAGATATTCATGGGGAAGAAATCATCCAAGCCCTCTTACTGCAAGATCCATCACTTAAAATAGCCGCAATTGCTGGCCCTTACATGCGAAAATATCCCATTGATGTCGTATTTTCTATGGAACAATTTCAGGTAATGGGATTCATCGATGTATTGCTATCATTGCCTAGAATGATTCCTCTATTTTTTCAGGTCAGAAAAAAAACACTTCAAATAAACCCAAAAGTAGTCTTGTTTATTGATTATCCCGGTTTTAATATTCGGATGGCAAAACATCTAAAACAAAAAGGGTTTAAGGGAACTCTTGTACAATATGTTTGTCCAACTGTATGGGCGTGGAAAAAAAGTTTGATTCCCATTATCGCTCACTCTTTGGACCTGCTTATACCCCTATTTCCTTTTGAAAAAAAATGTTTTTCCGACACTTCGTTAAAGGTAGAGTTTTTAGGGCATCCGCTGGTGCATAAAACAGAAATTTATCGAAAACAACATCAGCAAATAGACAAGTCATATATTACTATCTTTCCCGGGAGTCGTAAAAAAGAGATCATTAGGAATTTCCCTACACAACTCGCTGTTGCTAGAGAGCTTGCAAAAAAATACCATTTACAAATTGCTGTTGTTTCTGCACAGGAAGCTCTGACTCCTCTTATTTCCTCTATTGCACTACAAAAGGAACAGGTTCCTATGGAAATCATTCCCTCCGAACTTCGATATGGACAGATGCAAAAAACAAAACTAGCCATTGCTAAATCTGGAACCATTACACTTGAGCTGGCTTTGATGCAAGTGCCGACTGTTGTAAATTTTGCTATCAAACCTCTTGATGAGTGGATCGCTACAAAAATTTTTAAAATTAATCTCCCCTTTTACTGCATAGTAAATATTTTAGCAAATAGAGAACTATTCCCGGAGTTTTTCGGTTCTAATATGAAACTACCCTCCCTTTTTGATGCTGCTGACAATATATTATCCCACTTATCCATCTACGACTCTATTATCAATGATTGCGCCGAGATAAAAGAGCTACTGACCGATAAAAATGCAAAAGAATCCATTGCAAAAACCTTGTTAGATTCATTGCATCAACAAAAGGTGTAGATTTTTATCATCTTGTAATATACCATCTTCATAAACTTTTTTATTACCATGAACGATAAGTTTCTTATTTACATAGACCGTCTAATACAAGGAAAAAAGGACAATCTTTCTTTTGAGGTTCCCCCTTCTTTTCTTGAAATTAATGAAGATGATTTATCTTTTGAAGATACTGTCTTCATTGAAATGGAATCGTATATTGCAGAGGATCATCTCATTTTACATCTTGATCTTTCAACAACATGTACTATACCATGTGGTCTTTGTAATCAAAAAACACGAAAAGAAATTTCTTTAAATGGAGAATATTACACCATTCCTTTGAAAGAAATTCCTTCAAGGGTCTATAATTTTAAGGAAGCAATTCGAGAGTCAATTTTACTAGAAGTTCCCAGTTACTATCAGTGTAATGATCCTAATTGTCCTGGTAAAGAAGAATTAAAAAAATATTTAAAACAAGAATCTGTACAAGCAAGTTGTCCTTTTGCAGATTTAGATTGTTAACAAGGAGTATAAAATGGCTGTTCCTCGCAATCGAAACTCTAATGCGAGAAAAAATTCTAAACGGGCACATCATGCAAAAAAACCTACGAATGTAGTGAAATGCCCAAATTGTTCTAGCCCGCATCGTCCGCATCGCGTTTGCATCTCTTGTGGTTTTTATGACGGTAGAAATATTGTCGCAACCACAACAGAGCAACCAGGCTAAGGAATAATTTACCATGCGGCCTGTTATTGGGGTCGATATCATGGGAGGAGATCTATCTCCTCTTAGAATTTATCAAGAAATAATACAGCGCCTAGCCTCCTATACTAGGCCGCTGAAGATCCTTTTTTTTCTTACGCAAGATATTTATCAACAAGTTATTCTACCATCCCTTCCAGCTCATGCTTCTATAGAAATAGATTTTGTTATAGCAGCTACTACCATTGAAATGGATGATGATCCTTTAGTTTGTGTAAGAAAGAAAAAAGATTCTAGTTTAATGATGTGCATTGACTATTTACTTCATCATCAAACAGATGCAGCTATTTCTTTGGGCAACACAGGGGCTTTAGTTGCAGCAGCTCATCTCTTTGGCACAAAACTGCCAGGTATTGATCGTACTGCCCTACTCGCCCAGTTACCAACTAAATCAGGCAGTTTAACCTGTATTGATGTTGGAGCAAATGTTGTCTCTACTTCTGATCAATTGATGCAATTTGCAGATTTAGGATGCGCTTATTTAAAAGCAACAGGCAAAGAAAAATTTAAAATAGGCTTAATTAATATCGGAGAAGAAAAAATCAAGGGTAGACAAGAGCTTCGTCATGTCTATGATTTGCTACAGACTAAATACCAATGCGATGACGGTATTCAATTTGTTGGAAATATTGAGACTCTCCATATTTTTTCCGGAGACATTGATTTGCTCTTATCCGATGGTTTTACAGGGAATATTGTTTTAAAAACAGCAGAAGGGGTCTCTGCGTTTATTTTTGAACAATTATTTAATATGATTCATGAGCCAGATATTCATCATAGACTAATTAAAAAATTTGGTCGTTTTTTCGGATACCGGGAACATCCTGGTGCTTTATTACTTGGCATAGATGGTATTATTATGAAATGCCATGGAAGATCGGAAGGAAAACAAATTTATTATTCTATTTTGGAGTGTGCTAAGCTGGTAGAAGATCATTTTTTAAGCCAATTGAAAACAAACATAAAAAAAATCAATGATCCTCTCGATAAGTAAGTCCATTTTTTATTACTATCGAGAAACAATATAACAGGTCACCAATGAAAGAAATTTTACTTAACTGCGAATCAAAAGAAATCAGATATGCTATTTTGCACCATGGGTCACTGCAGGATTTAGTGATTGAGCGAAAAAAAACCAGACAGCTTACCGGAAATATCTACAAGGGAAAGGTAATAAATATTTTAAAAAATATCCAATCAGCCTTTATTGATATTAATGAGGGGGACAATGGTTTTATTCATATTACCGATATTTTGGAAAACACGCAGAAATTCCAAGAAGCGTTTGACATGGATTTTGACTGGGGATATGACATTTCGCAAGAAAATATCAGACAAAAAGAAACAGATATCACAGCATTGTTAAAAAAAGACCAACCTGTTCTTGTCCAAGTTGTTAAAGAACCAATTGGTACAAAAGGAGCAAGACTTACCTCCAATATCTCATTGCCTGGAAGATATCTTGTCATGCTTCCCAATAATCCTCATCGTGGGGTCTCCAGAAAAATACAAGATAAAAACGTTCGGGACCGATTAAAAAAGATTATTCGTTCTTTTGAGATGCCAAAAGACATGGGGCTTATTTGTCGTACTGCTAGCATTACAGCTTCTACGGATCAACTCATAGAAGAAGCAACAGAACTTTGTAAAACATGGCATATAATCATTGACCAATTTCACAAAGTAGAAAGACCTACCTGTCTATATCAAGAATCAGACATCATAAAAAAAGCAATGATGACTGCGATTGACAAAAAGTATGATCGTTTACTAGTAGACGATTACACGACTTTTCAAATCTGCCAGAAATTATATAAAAAATATAATAATGAACATGATTTAAAAATCGATTTTTATCGCGATAAAGTACCTATGTTTGAAAAATTTTCTGTAGAAAGAGAAATTGATAAAGCGACAAAGAAAAAAATTTGGCTCCCTAGTGGAGGATACTTGTTTTTTGAGCGTACAGAAGCCATGCATACCATCGATGTAAATTCTGGAAGAAGTAACTTATCCGATCTCAATGTAGAAGAAACGCTGGTACATATTAACATGGAAGCTGCGATAGAGATTGCAAGGCAGCTTCGCATAAGAAATATTGGAGGCCTAGTCATATGTGACTTTATTGACATGCGATCTAGAAAAAACCAGCGTAGAGTATTAGATTCTTTAAAAGAAGCTATGAAAGATGATTCTGCTAAATGCACGATTCTTGGTATGAGTGAATTTGGTCTTGTAGAAATGACAAGACAGAGAAGTCGGGAATCCCTTGCACAAACTCTTTATACTTCGTGTCCTTATTGCTCTGGTCGAGGTATTATCAAAACACAAGAAACTGTTTCCATTGAAATTGAAAGGGCACTCAAACGAGTGTCGCATACAAATGACTTAAATACTGTAGAAATATGCACTCACCCTCATCTACTTGATTATATGCATCATGAGGACAAGGAAGAGTTAGAAAATTTAGGAAAAAAAGCAAAAATAACAGTAACCTTTTCATCAAATGATGATTATCATTTGAATGAATTTTCTATAGTGGCAAATGGACAAGAGATTGAAGTATAAAGACTATCGTTTTATCAATTTACTTAAACAACATGAAGTAAATAGGTTATTACCAAAAAAATACCACGATATTTTATTTTATTTTTTGACTTCTTATGAAGATTCATTAACCAAAAACAACATAGCGCTGAGCGATAAAATATCTGTTATTGAGCAGTTTTTATCCTGTATAGCAAAGCAACAGAAAACACCTTATGTATTTGAGCCATTTCATCACCAGATACTAGAGAATTTTATTTTTGGTAAAGAATTTATCCGTCCATTAATTGATTTTGAAAAATCAACGCTGCAAGCAGTGGAAAATCTTGATTTAGTTAACCGATACATCCAGTCAAAAGAAAATGTTATTTTACTCGCCAACCATCAAATTGAAGCAGATCCTCAAGTATTGTTTTTAATGCTGGAAAAAAAATATCCTGCCTTAGGGCAACAGATCATTTCTGTTGCAGGAGAGCGTGTGATTACCGATCCCTTAGCTGTGCCATTCAGCTTGGGATGTAATTTATTTTGTATTTATTCTAAAAAGTACATTGATACCCCTCCGGAGAAACAACATGAAAAACAGATTCACAATAAACGTACGATGACACTCATGAGTGAAATGCTATCCGAAGGCGGTAAATGTATTTATGTAGCTCCAAGTGGAGGAAGGGATAGAAAAGGGGAAGATAGAAAAGTAAAAGTAGCCAATTTTGATCCACAAAGCATTGAGATGCTTTACTTAATGGCAAAAAAAGCAACAAAAAAAACTCACTTCTTTCCACTCTCTTTAGCAACCTTTTCGATCTTACCACCACCGGAAGATGTCCAAATGGAGCTAGGGGAAAAAAGAACAACACAAGGAGGCCCTGTACATGTATATTTTGGTAAAGAAATCAACATGGAAGTGTTTCCTGGCTCTGATTTAGAGAATCGAGTAGAGAGAAGAAAAGCTAGAGCAAAATATATACACCATATGGTAAATGAAGCTTATATGCATTTCCCTATTAATTATTAATAACGAGGTATTATGAGATTGTGGTTTTTGGTTGCTGTTGTTTTTTCTGCTACGATTCTTCATGCTGGTGACGATGATAGTGCCACTATCATAAAAGATACCAACCCATTAAAAATTTTATCTCCCACTCTAAAAGACGTACAAACACTCAAATTAAAATTAAAAAATGGATTAGCAGCTTATATTATTTCCGATCCTGAAGCGAGAGAATCTGCAGCAGCTCTTGCTGTAGAAGCAGGATCTTGGAATGATCCTGCTGAATATCCCGGGACGGCGCATTTCTTAGAACACATGTTATTTATGGGATCGGCAAAATATCCAACAGAAAATGAGATGTCACAATACCTTGGAGATAACCATGGTTTTGCTAATGCTTATACATCTACGGATCGTACTGTTTATATGTTTTCTGTTAATAATAATGCATTTGCAGGAGCTGTTGATCGATTTTCTCATTTTTTTATAGATCCTTTATTTTTGCTCAGCGGTGTAAAAAAAGAATTACATGCAGTAGACCAAGAACATGATAAAAACCTGGAAAATGATGGATGGAGATCATGGTATGTTTTTAAAGAAACCGGAAACCTATCCCATCCCAATCACAGCTTTTCTACAGGAAATGCAAAGACTCTTGGTGAAATTCCACCAGAAACGCTGCGCAAATGGTTTACAGAGCACTATAGCTCCGACAAGATGCATCTTGTGATCTATTCCAGTGAAGATATTGAATCATTAAAACAAATGGTAATCCAACATTTTTCTTTAGTTAAACAAGCGCAGGATTTTGCTTTTCCTTCATCCGATATTTTGAGTGATAAACAACGAGGAAAGATTATCTATATAGAACCTGTAAAGGAACTTCGTGAAGTTACCATAGAGTGGAAAATCCCGGAGGATTTGGCAGATAGCGCTGCCACACAAATGGTCGCATATTTTTTATCGGACAAAAGTGAGCATAGTATTTATCATCAGCTAGAAAGTGCCGGTTTACTTGAATCAATAAATGCCGGAACAGAGCGTTTATCCAAGCACCATGCTCTATTTACTATACAGTTTTCTTTAACAAAAGAAGGAATAAAACAGCTTCATCAAATCTTAAACAGCACCTTTCAAGCCCTTCATTTTCTAAAAGATAATTCTCTACCTAGTTATTATTATGATGAATGCAAATCGATGCAGATTGTAAATTACCAGTTCCAATCACGATCTAATGCTTTTGCTATTGTAGGGCAGCATGCAAGTGCGTTAATTGATGAACCTTTCGACTCATATCCTTTTTCAAAAGACATCATGGGACCCTATTCTCCTAAAAATCTGGAACAACTACTCGAGTGTTTAACGCCTAAAAAAATGGTGGTATTTGTACTTGCTCCAGCAGACTTAACGGGTGTAAACCCTGACCATAAAGAAAAATGGCTTGGTGGTGAGTATTGTATTGTAGATTTAAATGAAGAGCTGGAGACGCTAGCACAAGTAACGGCTAATTCTTCCATTAATTATCCTCCTGCGAATCCTTTTATTCCAAAGAATCTATCTATTGTGTCTCCTATATCCTCCACAGAAGAAAAGGTGCCTAAGCTTTTGAAAGAAGAAGAAATGGGTATGCTTTACTATATGCAAGATTCTACCTTTCTAACACCGGAGCTGAGCGTAAACATAGGGATAAAAACACCTCTTATCGATGGTGATGCAAAAAACTCTACTTGTTTAGATTTGTATCTTTATGGGATAGGTCAATTACTCACTCCTATTGCATCCCAAGCTGGGATTGCAGGATTATATTCCAATGTCAGTATTTCTGATATGACACTGCAATTATCTGTGTCTGGGTATAGCGAAAAAGCTCTATTTCTCTTAGAAGAAATTATCAAACAAAGTAAATCGCACCAACCATCTATTGATGAATTTAATCTTTATAAAGAGGCTATTACTTCCCAATATGAAAATCAGTCCATGAACTTGCCTCTTTATTCTGCAAATGAAGTCTTGTCCAGCATCTTATTTAATGACGCTCCAACCTCTCAACAAAAACTAAAAATAATAAAGAGGCTATCGTATGAAGATTATTTAAAATATAATGAAGAACTCTTTAAACAAGTCTATATAGAGATGCTATGCTATGGTAATGTCACACAAGATGCTATAGAAAAAAGTTTTAATAAAACAAAAAGTATCTTTCAAGCAACACCTTATGCTCTCAGTGAACAGGTGAAAGCTAAGGTTTTACTATTATCAGAAAAAGAGGGTCCTTTTCAAATTAATCTCCAATCTAAGCTGCAAGGCAATGCCACTATCTTAGCAATAGAAAATGGATCTTTTACGTTTGAAAAAAGTGCTTCTCAACTAGTTGTCAATCTAGCACTTGATGAAGCTTTTTTTGATGAGCTGAGAACAAAACAGCAAACGGGCTATATTGTACAAAGTGTTGCAGTGCAAAAATATCAGCAACTCATGCAATTATTTGCAGTACAATCTAGTACGCATTATCCTACAGAACTACTTGCCAGATTTGAATTGTTTTTAGAGGAATATCTAAAAAATTTAACCTCCCATATTACAAAAGAGAGATTTGATAAACTCAAAGAGTCTTTGATTACAAAATTATCTGCGCCTGCAAAAAATTTGGATGAACAGGCTCATCTGTTTTATGCATATGCCTTTGTTTTTCAAGGAGATTTTGATAGAAAGCAAAAACAGATTCAAGCAATAGAAGAATTATCTTACGATCGATTTTTATCTGACTGTGAACTCTTTTTTTCTAGAAATAATGGGAAACGTATTGCAGTTCTTGTAGAAGGGAAGCCAACAGAAAACAAATCCTTTAAATATAATCGTATTTCTCAAGAATTACTAAAACAATCCGGCACTTATGTTTCTGCCCATTAATAGTAAGAGCTTGAATTAATCGATATAATTTTTTAGGATGAGTTTTTTTGAGATAACATGAAAAACTTACTTAAAAAATACTCTCCTCTTATTATTATTATTGTCGGTATCACATTATTTTATTTATTTCATCTACATCATTATTTTACCTTTGATGTTTTTAAATCCCATCACCGATATCTTAAAACATTCGTACACAACCACGTATTTATTTCTGTTATTATTGCTATTATTATTTATATCGTGAGTATTGCACTATCGCTGCCTATTGCTGGAGTACTTAGCCTTGCTATCGGTTATTTATTTGTCTTTCCACTCAGTACGTTTATGGTGGTTTTTTCAGCAACAATAGGAGCTTGCATTCTTTTTGTATCTACCAAAATTGCATTATCTGAGCATGTATATAAAATATCTCCCAAGTTAGTCGATAAAATACACCATCAATTGGAAACAAAAGGCTCTATTTATCTCGTTGCAATACGACTACTTCCTATCATTCCTTTTTGGGTAATTAACATTGTCTGTGCCATGCTAAATATATCCTTTGCACGTTTTTTATGGACCACCGTAATAGGAATTATTCCCGGATCCATTTTATATACTTATGCAGGAGACTCCCTGAATACTATATTTGAAAAAAAAGGATCATTTTCTATTTCTGAAATTTTTACGCCACATATTCAAATAGCATTTGGGATGCTTATTACTTTTATTTTATTATCTCTTATTATTAAAAAAACGAGTGCAAAAACATGATTGACAGCTACGGTAGATCGCTATATCAAAAATGGATTGTTGATCCTATTTTAAAAATATCCTTTATCCACCAATTATCCCCTAATCAGATCACATTCATTGGGCTTTTCTGTGGGGTAATCAGCTTTTTCTTGATTGTATTAAAGGTCAATATCATTGCGATCATCTTTCTATTGCTGTCCGGATTTTTTGATACACTCGATGGCTCTGTTGCAAGAGCAAATAATAGCGTTGCCACCACAGGGTCGGCTTTAGATATTTTTATCGATCGTATGGTAGAGAGTCTTGTGATATTAGGACTTTATCTACAAGAGCCTATAGCGCGTTCCTTACCTTGCATGTTAATGCTAATCACCATCTTGTTATGTATCACTTCTTTTTTAGTAGTTGGTATTTTTACAACTAACAATAGTGAAAAAAGCTTTCACTATAGTCCCGGCATCATAGAGCGTTTTGAAGCGTTTTGTTTTTTTATTGCTATGATCTTATTTCCAAAACATTTTATCTGGATCAGCTATACTTTTTCTTTTCTTGTATTTCTTACAGCCACTATCAGAATGTCACAATTTTATCGATTTTCCAAATAGCGAAACTATCAACAATTATTTTAATTCTTTTCAACCATTAAGAATTCATGCATAGTTGCATTTTATTTTAGTTTATCATTAAACCATAACAAAGGAATGATTATGAAAACAGTAATACGATATATATCTATGGCTGGATTTGTTATAACAACATCTATAGCGCAAGCAGGTACTGTGCTTACTAAAGATATTACAAAAGAACTACCGGAAATTTCTACAACAACACCACCTGAATTTCAAAAGATTGTAAATGTAGCGCAATATAAAGCTGCTGACTGGAATAATGTAGTGGGTGTTGCAAAAGATATTTCATTAGAACATGCTTACAAAATTGCAAATGATAATCCGGATATTGATTTCTTTTTCTATACAAAAGGCGGTCAAATGGTCCTTGAAAAAGAAAATGGGGAGTATCGAGTCTTCCGGCATGGGGATACAGTATTCTTTTCCGGCACGCCATGGTGGGGAAGCGCTCCCGGGCTTGCTGATGGCTACATAAAAGCACGTGCTCCAAATTAATATTCAGCTAGTTGAGTGCCCAAATTTCGTTAAAATTGGTCACTTAACCAGTATCAAGTAGAGGAAGAATATGTGCTGCATGTCCATCATAAGATGGGGAGAGATTTTGTAATCTATACCTTACACTTTTTACATCATTTTGTCTGGTACAGTTTACTAGCTTTCGACATCCATCATGTTATGGAAAACAGCATCAACATCTTCTAGATTTTCAATCCATTCGATTAAAGCCTCATTTGCCTTGCGCGACTCCTCATCACACTCTACTGTTACTTTTGGGATCATTTCCAGACTCGATTCGATCGTAATATAGCCTTTTGCATCAATTGCTTCTTTTACCTGATAAAGTAGATCCGGAGGAGTAATGATGGTATAACAATCCCCTTCCGGGTCAAAGTCTTCCGCGCCAGACTCTATTGCTATATTGAAAATAGTCTCTTCATCCACGTTGTCTTTAGAGACTAGAATAATACCTTTTCGATCAAAGTTATACGCAACAGAACCGGGCATAGCCACTGTACCACCTCGTTTATTAGTAGCAATCCTCATATCGGATGATGTTCTATTTTTGTTATCCGTCATGATATCAACAATAATACCTACACCACCATATCCATATAATTCATAGGTAAGCTCAAAATAATCACCCTGCTCAGCGGAGGATGCCTTTTTAATATTTCTTTCAATATTATCGTTAGGAAGATTTACTGCTTTTGCCTTTAAAATAGCCAGCTTCAGCTTGGGGTTAGATTTTTGATCGGGACCACCTTGTCTTACAGCGCTAATGATCTCTTTAGTAGCCCTGGAATACAGTTTTCCTTTTTGCTTATCTGCTTTTTCTTTGCGATGTTTAATATTCGCCCACTTACTATGTCCAGCCATATTAGTCCTACTCCAACCACTTTTGCATTAATATCTTATTTTTATAGATATCAGGGCTCTCTTTTAAGAAATGTTTGTGCATCCCATATACCTGGTATCCCATCCTTTCATATAATCGTTGTGCCGGGTTATTTTCATACACTTCTAAGTGCAGTAAACTAACATTGAACTCTTCCCTTGCGACTTTTTCTATATACTTCAATAAAAAAGCCCCGTACCCCTTTCCCCTCTCTTTTTCCGTTATAATAATGGAAAGTAAAGACTGATGAGATATTTTTTTAGCATAATGAGGATAAATCGTACAAATTCCAATCGGTTCATCATTTTTTATCAGGGTAAAACAAGAGTTTAACTGAGCATAACTAATCCAAATCTTTGCAGACTCCTCTGCCTCTTTACGATTAGACATTGGGAAAAAATTTAAAACACCGGGCTCTAACAAAAAACCGAGCAAATAAGGATAATCTTTTTCTATAATTGATAGTCTTACATCTATTTTGTCTTCCATTATAGCTGCACCTCCAAGACGATTCTATCGACAAGCTCACTATCAAAAATAGCATACCCCTCTTGTCGAATAATCTCTTTAAATCCAAAGCTATTTAGTAAAGCAGTATCTGGATATCCATCAAAGGTCTCTAAATGCATCGATTCCAAATGAAGATATTCTTTTGCAAGATGTTTGAGGTTTTTTATAAGAGAACTTGTAACATCTTTAAACGATGGATCGACTACAAAGTATAACATGGCAAGATGAGATACCTTTTTATAAGGCATTAAAAAGATAATACCCATGCCACAAATCGTGTTTTTATAGGCAGCTGTCAATGCACATTGATACTTAGAATAAAAAAGCCAATTCCTAGCAAATAAATCGACACCTGTTTCTACATCTATCGAAATCCATTTATTATTTTCTGGACAGGCGAGCAATCTTTTCAGATCGATTTCATCCGTTGGCAGAGTATATCGTATGTCAAAATCAGGAGAATCAATAATCGAAGCCACTTTTAACCAAACTCCTTTAAATAAGCATTAATAAAGCCATCAATTTCCCCATCCATTACTTTTTGTATGTTACCTTCTTCATATTTTGTTCTAGTATCTTTTACAAGCGTATATGGTTGAAAAACATAGCTACGAATTTGTGAGCCCCAAGCAATTTCTTTTTTGTCCCCAGCTAATTGCTCTACTCGTTTTTCTCTTTCTAAAACTTCTAACTCATATAATTTAGATTTTAACATTTTTAGGCAAGTTTCTCTATTTTGGATTTGAGATCTCTCCCCTTGAGAAGAGACAACAATACCAGTAGAAAGATGGGTGATGCGAACAGCAGAATCTGTTGTATTAACATGTTGACCACCTGCTCCTGATGACCGGTAAGTATCAACACGAATATCTTCGGGTCTAATTTCAATCTGAATATCATCATCTATTTCTGGTGACACTTCTACCGATGCAAAACTGGTATGTCTTCTTGCATTGCTATCAAAAGGAGATATCCTGACCAGCCGGTGCACTCCTTTTTCTGCTTTTGCATAGCCATAAGCAAAAGGACCTGTAAATTTAAGGGTGATATGTTTGATACCGGCGACTTCCCCTTCAAGCAAATCGATGACTTCGCATTTCCACTTTCTCTTTGCAGCAAAACGTTGATACATGCGAGACAGCATTTCTACCCAATCACAAGACTCTGTTCCACCAGCACCTGCATTAATGGTTAAGAAACAGTTTTTATTATCCATCTCCCCAGAAAGCATTTTTTTTACTTCTAGTTCCTGCAAATCTGCTTCAATTAGTTGTATTTCCTTTGCTAGTTCCAACACAAAGGCCTCATCTCCTGTAGTAATTGCTTCTGGTAATATTGTTTTCACATCCTGGGACCTACGAATTAAATCATAATAAGGGACGGTCCATTCTTTTAATAAATTGGCTTCAGAAATAATTTTTTGCGCTTGATTCTGATCATTCCAAAAAGAAGATCCTTGCATGATATCTTCTAGTTCAAGAATTTTTTTTTCTTTGACATCGATGTCAAAGAAACCTCCGCATAGAAGATAGTCTTTGTTCAATATTATTTAGCTTAAGTAATAAATCTTCACTCATATATTTCTCTTGATTTGTATCTCATCGTTATTAAACAAATAAGTATAAAAGGGAAACGATCCGGTAATTTGTTCTCTTTTAAACAAGATGAGTCCATTTTCTTCGTAGGCTGTCACTTTTGTGTTATCTTCTACTATGATATGAATATCACCTTTTAAATGAATATTTTCAGCAATAAATTCTGCATTTTCTCCAAGAACAATGTGGCATTTTTCTTGTCGCAGATACTCCCCTTTCCAATAAGGCTGCGCTATTTTAGCATCGATCCCTAAATTATTAATAGTAACATTTTTAAGTGTACATTTTCCTGTTCTATCCGAGTATTTAAAAAGATTATTTTCCATATGTCCGAAAATATTTTTTGTCTCTATAAGAAGGGAGCCTTGTAGCACTAGATACTCTATCTCTATATCGGCAATATTCAAAATTAGCTCTGCACCATGATACAATATGCCATGCTGCAACTTTTGTGTAATAATATCAAACAAAGGCCCAAGTGCAGGATGATAATCAAAAATAAAAGGGGGTTGCTCTGAAGAAAAATCTCTCTTTTCTCCTAGCATTGGAACAGTAAAACCACATTTAACCAGGAGATCAAAACGGTTCATTAAAAGATCAAAAAAACAACTGGTGGGGGTTTCCTTAATATCGTGTTCCTTTAAGGATTTTTTCACAGCAGAAATAGTTTTTTTTCTTTCATTGAAAACAAGAAATGTTTGCATCTCTTCTTCCGGTACATCACTATCATCCACAAAATATTCTGCAAGATTTTGCATCGTAAGCTCCAATCTGGCAATGGACTGGTTATTAATATCTCTAAAATTAAGCAGCGCTCCTGGATAAGGATAAGCCTTTGTAGCCTCCTGGATGCCTTTGAGATCGACAAAAAGAATATTGGTATTAGCAGGATAATAATCGAAATTTTCAATTTGGGTAAGATGTTGCAAATGAATAAAATCACAATATTCTATATTGGAAACCATCTTTCCCTGTTTTACGGCTTTAATAACATTCACACCCTCATTCATACCCGATGTTCTTTTACATGAGGAAAACCCAAACTTTTTATTCCCCAAATGACCAATACCCATGAAAGAAAGAAGCCCATAATCAATACCAGCTATCGGATTATTAATTTGTCTTACAAGCGCTTTTGTCTTCTTTAAGTGACACAGCTTTTCAAACACACCTTCTTTATCTGCTAACTTCCAAAGGACACCGTGCCCTCCTGGTCTCAAAATTAACTCTAGTGGTTTTTCTAATATCCAATTACCCGTCCGATCAAATACCGGTACAAGCGGCTGAGGAAACAAATAAAAAGAATCTTTCAAACGATGAAACCAATCATGCTGCTCACAGAGTTGTATAATATGAGTATGATTATTTTTATCCATGGATGTCATCATAACAATTGGAGTTTGCAGCTCTTGATGAAAGCATTTAAAATAAAGAAACTCTCTACCTTGCAAATCTTCTATAAGCCACTCTAATAGTGTCTTACTCATGATTTTTAGGCATGCTGCTGGCAGTGGATCTTTTGTGAGAGGGTCTACCAGTTGCAATCGATCTGCAGCCCCCCCCATAGGGTACATCTCTGCCATCTTGTCTAATTGTTTGATGCCCTCATAAATAGATTGTTGAACAAAAGTATTTTGCAAATTGATGTCATTGCCAGTAGGAGAGGAATAGTCGATCTCTTCTTCTAGTTGTTTATTATCTTCAAGAAGCATCTTAATGACTTGGATTTGATAACCTACCAGCCCTCCCAAATCATGATAAAAATGATCAATAAACGATAAATGTGTAAGTAGCTTCCTGAAGGATTCTTGATAGTTTCCAATGACGAGATTTTCAGCAAAGAAAAGATGTTGTTGCTGTATAAAAAGCACTTGCTTAATTAAATATTCGTCATAAAGAGAAAGTGGTATAGGCAACGTTGCAAATACATCGTTGACTTCCTTAAATGACGAAAGAAAGGACAACTTTATTTCAATTGAATCATTTATTTTAGTTGCATATTTATAAGATAATAATTTGCGATAATTGTCTTCTAGTTCAGTTTGTGTTTCTATTTCTAATTTCATATTCGATTATAAAAATGCACTCATTAACTTTAGACTTAAAGTTTATATACTTTGTCACGTTCTCTATCAAAAGGCAATTATTTTTAAAGAATAATCGAAAAAAGCACTTTTTTTTTGACTAATAAATCCAACTCGAAGATAAAAGACAGAAGAAAAGTAATTTTTTTTAATTTAAAATGTTGGGACAGCCCCGGCAAATAAATGAACAAATGGCGAAAAGCCACAACCATAGTAAAGAAAATAAGGAGCGAAAGCATGAACCCACCGAAGAAAAATTCAACGTTCATGAAACCTATGAAGGTTAGTGAAGAATTGGCTGCAGTAGTAGGAAAAGGCCCAATGCCAAGAACAGAGGTTATTAAATTAATCTGGAAATATATCAAGAAAAACAAATGCCAGGATGAAAAAAACAAAAGAAACATTGTTCCTGATGACAAATTGGCAAAAGTTTTCGGTACAAAAAAAGCTGTTAACATGTTTGAAATGACAAAAATTGTAAACGGTCATTTATCATAATTTTTTCTTAAACAGACTCAAGGACTGCCCTTGAGTTTGTTTATCTTCTACTAAAAATATCTCTGTTTTATCTATATTAAATATCATATAATTGCAGGCAAATATTTATTGTTTGTTTTATGAGTGATACGCATTCTTATCGATATAAAATTTTAATTGCATATGATGGCACCAATTATGGTGGTTGGCAATGCCAACCTAACTCTTCTACCATTCAAGAGCACTTAGAAAAATCTATCCAGGTTTTATTGAAGAATCCGATAAAAGTCACAGGCTCTGGTCGTACAGATGCTGGAGTGCATGCAAATGCTCAAATCGCTCATTTCAATCATGATCAAAACATTGATCCAACTAAATTTTTATTTGGTATGAACGGCCTACTGCCAAACGATATTCGTATTAAATCTATTGAAGCTGTCTCTCCCTCTTTTCATGCGCGTTTTAGCGCCAAAAAAAAAATTTACCGATATTATATCAAAATAAACCGTTTTTATGATCCTTTTGATCGCCTATATTCTTATCTCATGACAAAGCCACTTGATATTGATGCCATGAAACTTGCTGCTAACAAATTTATTGGTACTCATGATTTTAAATCGTTTGCTAATGAAAGCAACGACGGATCTGCAGGGAAAAATTCTGTTCGCACGATTTATGATATTCGTTTTTTACAAGAAGGAGATAAACTCTGTCTTGAGTTTATTGGTAATGGATTTTTGTATAAAATGGTGCGCAATATTGTAGGTGCCTTAGTTGATATTGGACTTAAAAAAATGGATATTGATTATATCGATCATATTTTTGCAGCTAGGGATCGTCGCTATGCTGGCAATGTTGCTCCTGCAAAAGGACTATTTTTACAGGAAGTTATCTATGAGGAAAATCTATGCAAATAACGCCTTCGCACACATCTCCATCCTCTCATGGGGATGATCGAGTGCGATCCGATATAGAACAAATAGAAGATTGTTGTTTTCACATTTTAAATGCAGACTGTATGCAACAAATAGGCTTCGTTGTTTGGAAAATCAGTATCATTTGCACGCAATTTTTTGCAACGCTTTGCTGTTTTGATTTTGATCAACATTTGCAATCCGTATCAATACCAACATATTTTTCCTCAGAGATACAAGATGATTGTTATGATTTTTTAGATAAATATCTTTCTCTTTAAGAAAATAATAAAATCACTTAACATTAGTACCTCTTTTTAAGCCGAAGTGGCGGAATGGTAGACGCGGTAGACTCAAAATCTACTCTTTTCACTAAGGTGCAGGTTCGAGTCCTGTCTTCGGTATTTGCTTTTTTATTTTCTGTTAAGAAGTTTGCTATCACATTACAAGCAAAATAAGAATCTCTGAGTCTTATAGGCATTTTGTTTATTATCAATGATTTAATCTTGAGAGAATTTATCTGGCCTGTTATAAACCGTTTTTTTTATTAATAAAAACACGTCGAAGATTCTATGAAAAAAGCCCTTATAACTACTTTGATAACGATATTTTCTTTTACTGCTTTTGCTGATGAGGGAATGTGGACCTTTGATAAAGTGCCTGTAGAGGCAATTTATCAAAAATATAAAGTCAACCTATCAGAAGATTGGATAAAACATGTAAGACTTTCTTCTCTTAGAGTAAGTCTTGGCGGGTCTGCTTCTTTTGTCTCTTCAAATGGACTTGTAATCACAAACCATCATGTTGGATCCGGGGCAATTTATAATCTCTCTTCAGAAAAAACAAACCTTATTGAAGATGGTTTTTATGCTGCTTCATACGATGAAGAACTTCCATGCTCCAATATGTATGTAGATCAACTCATTGAAATCCGTGATGTAACAGAGCAAGTAAAACAATCGTTTACACCGGCGATGTCCTTTGCTGATCAGGAAGAATCGCGCAAAAAAACACTTGCCCTTCTAAAAGACAGTGTACAAAAACAGACGGGTCTGCAAGTGGAAGATGTTACTTTATTTCAGGGCGCCAAGTATCATCTTTATCTATATAAGCGCTATACAGATGTTCGTCTTGTAATGGCTCCTGAAAAAGCAATTGCCTATTTTGGGGGAGATATAGAAAACTTTGAATATCCTCGCTATGATCTGGATGTATGTTTATTTCGTGTTTATGAAGATGGAAAGCCTCTTGTCACTAAAGATTATTTAAAGTGGAGTACAGAAGGTCCTTCAAAAGATGATATTCTCTTTGTCATCGGTAATCCCGGAAGTACAAAAAGAATTTTTACATCAGGGCACCTGCAATTTTTGCGAGATGTCTCTCTTCCTTTAATTCTCAATTTTTTACAAAATCGCATCGATACTCTGCAGCAATATAGTTTGAAAAGTGACGAAAATGCAAGGCAAGCTTCCGATGATTTATTTTCCTTAAGAAATTCCCAAAAAGCACTTACTGCCGAAAATAAAGGTCTTCAAGAAAAATCTATTATTCAGGATAAGGAACAAAGTGAAAGGACGTTTTTTCAAACATTGAGTCAGACACAGCAAACTCCTTGGAATGATTTAAATAATGCACTTCGCAGTTATAAAGAGTATGTTACCCAGTATTTTTATCTAGAACAAGTGGGTTTTCGCTTTTCTAAAGACTATCTTTATGCAAGAGACCTTGTTCGATATGCTGCAGAAAAGCAAAAACCGAATGAAAAAAGATTAAAAGAATACCAAGATACTCAACTATCTTTAATTCAGCTTGGGCTTCTTTCCACAGAACCTGTATATCCAGGTCTTGAAAAAGCAATGCTTGCTGATTTTTTAAAAGATCTTGTTAACGTATTAGGCCCTACTCATCCTCTTGTAAAAACAATTTTAGGGAATAAAACACCTGATGAAAAAGCGGATGAAATTATAGAAAACACAAAAATGGGCTCTCTTGAATATCGCAAAACGCTCTTTGAAAATCCTTCTCTTATAGAAACAAGCCAGGACCCTATGATTGTGCTTGTAAAAACTCTTGATCCTTATGCAAGAGATGTTCGCGCCCGATATGAAAATGAATTTGATAGCATTCGAAAATCTTCCTATGCATCCATTATGACCCTCTATTTTGATCAATATGGGGATACTCTTTATCCAGATGCTACGTTTACTCCCAGAATTTCCTATGGAGTCATGAAAGGATATCGTGAAGGAAATCATTACATAGAGCCTATGACCGATTATCAAGGTCTTTATAAAACAAACCAAGAGCATGACAATAAAACTCCTTATCAGATGCCTATGCGTTGGCTTAAGTTAGCTCCCTTAGTAAACGGAAATACTCCTCTAAATTTTGTGTCTACTAATGATATTATCGGGGGAAATTCAGGAAGTCCTATTATCAATCAAAAAGGCGAGTTAGTAGGTGTTATTTTTGATGGTAATAAAAACTCATCGCTATGGGACCTGGAGTTTACAGATGTTACTGGAAGAGCTATCAGTGTGCATTCTGTAGGCATTCTTTATGCTCTAGAGCATATTTATCAAGCAGATAGGCTTGTTAGTCAACTACATTCGGAGTAAAAATTTCAACCGAACCGTTACACTTCCAAGGTAATATCTTGTATGTTCCCTTTTATCTTGTATCGCAACTACCAAGATTGATTGAACAGGCTCTCTCTCAAACCTAGCATACATAGCACACCAGATGGGAGAACTACTTGGAGTGATAGATATCATCTGTATTTTTGGCATGATTAATCATAGATTTTCCTGACTTCTGCCAAAATCTGAATAACACTCAATCGTCACAAAAAAACACATTGATTTACAACTAGTTATATATTTCTCTTAGTGCAAAAAACCGCACTAAGCCTTATTATCGTTAGATGCAAGGAAATCTTTCTAT
>JACRBE010000057.1 GCA_016213235.1 Chlamydiales bacterium
AATAAAGAATGTCTTTGGGTTCTTTGCTGTAGTATTAATGGCGTTTTTCTTTGCTTTTGGATTCCTATACTCCGAAAAGCACATAAGAGATATACCCCCAATAGAGTCCACAACTATTCAGATGCTATTTACATCATTAACGCTTATACCTGTGCATCTGTTATTTGGTGAGAGTATCGACTTTTCTTTTGCAAACTACCCGGCTTTGTTGTCTGCATTTTTATTGGGAGTGGGGTGTACTGCTTTTGGATGGCTCTTTTATTTCCTGTTGCTTAAGAGAGGTGTAAGCGCCACCAACATCTCTATATCTACCTTAATATGTCCTGTTTTTGCCATTGCCCTATCTTCCTTTATTTTACATGAAGACATCACTCCTTATAAGATAATAGGTACCACTGTCATATTATCTAGCGTCTTTTTTATGAGTGAATTATCTACAGATCTGTTTGTTAAAGTTAGAAAAACCTCTATTTCAGATCGTGAATAAAGCTAAAAATAATCCACCAAAAAAAGAAAAATAAGGAGTAATAATAATGGAATTAGAAGGAAGAGTTTGGAAAGACGAAGATAGCTCCTGGTGGCTTGTAGAAGTCTCTTTTTTGGATGTTATGACACAAGGGAAAACAAGAAAAGAAGCGTTAGAGATGATCAAAGATGCTATCTTTGAATTATTAAAGGATTCTTATGAGGATCTCATCGATAAGAAATTTGATCTGACAGTGTCGTTATATGAAAATGGTATTATTGGTATTGGTGCTTCAGAGGACAAACTCCTATTTGCTCTTGGACTAAAGAGGCAAAGAATAAAAAGTGGCTCTACTATTCGTGAAGTATCAAGAAGACTTAAATCCAAATCCCCGAATGCTTATGCACGTTATGAGAGAGCGCTTGTACGACCTAGTCTTGAAAAATATGCAGAATTAATTCAAGCTGCAAACCCTGATAGAAGGCCTTTATTGGTAAGCTAACTATTCTTATCGCAATAGATGTAAAATTGAAATCGCAGAAGACTTTCCAAGGAAAAGTCTGTTAAATATCCACTGAGCTCCTTATAAAGAGTTTTAACTTCCTTATCAGCCACGAAGGGTAGCGTCTATTAGATCATCGATAACCTTACTAAGAGTAAGTTCCTTGTTTTTGCGCTTCTTTAGCAAGTAAGTAATGTCTTGTACTACCCGTTCTATAGGCAATTTTCCCAGGAAAATCTTTTTCATTAATAGGTTCTGGGATACTTTCTCTTCGACTCAAATAAAGTTTAAAAGCAGCTTTCATATCTTCTTTAATATTCTTCATGCCCTCTTCTATACTTGTTTCATCTGTACAAATGCCGGGTAATTCGTTTACACGAATGATATAATAAACTGTTTTATCACAGAGATCCTCTTCTATTGTATACGCCCATTTTAGCCGCATATAATAATTCAAATCTTTATGTTTTTCTTGTTTATTTCTTTTTTTCAGAGTCATATTTTCTAATGTACTCATCCCAAATGGCATGGTTTTTATCGAGCAGAAATGATATTACACTTGATATCAACTATCTGTGTTTTTTGTTTTAAATTCTGAACAATCATCTCTCTTAATTCATCTTGCCATATAGGATGGTTATTCAATCCTTCTACCAAGTCTAATGTTTCTCCCCCATGCCTTTTGAATAGCTCTCCATATTCCATCCCTATTTCATAAAGCGTCTCTAAACAATCGCAGACAAAGGAGGGACAAAAAACAAGGACCCTTTTTGTACCTGTTAATGCAAGTTGTTTAATTGTATCTACCGTACCTGGTAATAACCAAGGGTCTTTACCAAGACGTGACTGAAAACAAATTGTGTGGGGTTTTGTCAGCTCTAGATTCGCAATAATCTGCTTTGTTGTTGCAACGCATTGCGCTGCATAGCAATGCTGATTGTTATCGCTAAGGCTTTGACAACAGGAGTTGTTCTCCTGGCAACAATAATTGGGATAAATTTTTTTTACATGTTTTTGAGGCAGGCCATGAAAACTAAATAAGATATGATCATAAGTTTCGATATCATATTTACTTGCTACTTTGCAAATAGAGCGGATAAAAAAATCATCTGTTGCAAAACTTTGGATAAACGATAGATCAGGGAAGTATTTTTTCTTTTTTAACTCTACAATGACCTTTTCAAAAATAGAGCCCGTAGTAGCGCTTGCATATTGTGGAAACAGAGGAAATACCAGCAACTTTGTTATCTTCTTATTGATGAGATGAAGGATTGCATCTCCAATGGATGGCCTTTGATATCGCATGGCTAAAACAACTTCACAATCCAAGAGTTTTTGTTGCAAATAACTCTCCAGTTTTTTTCCATACACAAGTAAGGGAGATCCCTCTTCTTGCCAAATTTTACTATAACAGCGCGCTGATTCTTTATATCGCTTTGGTACAATCATTCCTCTTACTAAAAGCTGTCTTGTAATCCATGGCAAATCCATGACTTTCTTATCTAATAAAAATTCATGAAGATATGCTTTTACATCACGAGGACTAGCAGAATGAGGAGTTCCCAAATTAACAATCAAGACACCGTTTGACATAATTTTCCCTTTATCTAAAATCGCTCACAACTATAGTGTGAGGTGAAAACGTAAAATGTTGGTTATTCTATGAAACGGATTTCGATTGTAGCAGTTTTTATTTCCTTGTCAACGCTCCTTGTAGCAAATACAAAAGAGTCTCCAGAGTGCCTTGCATCGCGAGAAATTCTAGAAAATATGCCCCTTTTTACTGGTCCTTTATTAACACCTTCTGCTCATATTGTTCCTCTCGGTCATTGGAATTTAGAGCCGTATGTTTATGTCATATCAAACTATGGAAGCTACAATCAAGATCGTCATATAGTTTATGGAAGTCATAATGTCGTAGTAAACCCGCAACTCCCTATATGGGTAGGATTAACATCCTTTATGGATATCGTTGCCTATCCACAATTTTTTTCCAGATTCCGAGATGGTGAGAGTTCTACGCAATTTGGAGATTTAGAAATTGGATTGGAATTTCAGCTGTTAATGGATTCACCGGACAATTTCTATCCCGGTCTTAAACTATTTATTGGTGAGATATTTCCAACAGGTCCTTATAACAACTTAAATCCTAATAAGCTTGGTACAGACCTTGGCGGAGCGGGCACCTATTTGACAGAATTTACTCTTGTAGGCACTCGCGTATGGAACCTGTATCGATGCCATTATCTATCATTTAAAAGCGCTATCACTTACGGCATCACAACGCCCGTGGAAGTGAATGGTTTTAACAATTATGGGGGAGGGTTTGGTACACATGGAAAAGTAAAGCCCGGGAATCAGTTTACTTTTTTTGCTGCTCTTGAGTATAATCTATCCATTCATTGGGGGCTTGCTTGCGATATAGAGTATTTTTATACGAATAAAACCTCTTTTTCAGGTACACCTGGTGTTACTACTACAGGCTCTGTAGCATCATCTAGTAGGCCATCGTCTGAACAGTGGAGTATATCACCTGCTGTTGAGTATAACTTTAATGAAAACATAGGAATTATCGCCGGCTCATGGCTAACTTTTGCCGGAAGAAACTCTCAGGCATTTATCTCTGGTGTTGCGGCGCTTAATATATATTATTGATATGGATAAAAAAACACTAAAAAAAATTACAATAAGAAAGCTAGCGGAAACAAATATAATTGCCTGGGAATCCCTACTCTCTAAACTACTAAGTTTTCGCTCTAGAAGCTATTGTTTAAAAGATAATATTTCCACTTCCACTATTCGCAACAAATGCTCTGCTTTTTCTCAATTTGAGTATAAGTATGGATACTTGGCAAAAGAGGAGACGCTTGTTGGTCGTTTTACCAAAGACAAACAAGACATTAATAAAGTTTCACAATTATTAAAAGATGCCTATCAGTATATCAAAGATCCAAAACTATGTGATTTGACTATTGCAGAAATCTTAACCAAAGTTTTAGCTTATCGTAATTTAACCTCCAATATGGAGTTTGAAATCCCCATCTTGAAAAACGGGGAAATGGAATTAAAAAAATATAAAGTGGATAAAGTGTTTAACTTGTGGAACTCTATGAAGGCTTTTGGATTAAAGGCTGTAGAAGAAGGTGAGCCTCCTATCCTCATTTTTAGAGGAACAGAATTTTCTATTACCAATCCAAGTGGCAGAACATCCATTGTGAGCAACTTTGATCCGGAAGGTCCTGGCAAATCGGTCTATTCTCACGCAAGACCCATGATTCAAAAATGGCTTAAAAAAGTTTGTAAAAATGGTGTCCAGGCAAGGGCTATGGGATATAGCCTCGGTGGGGCCTTAACTTCTTATGCCGTTATTTCCGATCCTGAGTTTTTCAGCAAAAAACAGCTAGAGCCATCTTACGCCTTTCATCATCCAGGAGTTAGTGAAGTATTATATAAGAAATGGCTGGCAATGCCAGATAGTGAAAAGCCATCCTTTGAAGGATATGTTGCAGAAGGTGATTTTGTATCTAAATATGGGAAACTCTTTAGTAAAACATATGAAATTATTGCAAAAGAACAGCTTCCTCCTATTGAATCACATACTAGCTTGTTCTTTACAAGAGCCCTTTGTTATCTAGCTGAAATAGATCTTGATAAGGAAAATGGAAGTGAATCTAGACACAGTTACTCAAAATTTCATGAAAAAACATCATCGTTGATCTATCATGCAGGCATTAAATTCTTACTGCCCACGGAAGAAAAGGATTTTACTGATCATAAAAACGAATCCAGCTAAGCAATAAAGAGTCTAGCCACCTAAAGTCTTTTCCTGGTAATCCAATGTATCCCATGTGCCCACCCTTATCGGTCTTATAGACATCTACATTATCTGGTAGTTGCACTGTATCAATATCGTTTGGATCCACGATTGGATCATCTTCTGATAATAAAATAATGCAGGGGACTTTAATGTATTGTATTTTGTCGATAGAACTGCACTCTTTATAATATTCAAAGGCTGAAGTATATCCGAGTCTTGGCGCTACATATAGCTCATCAAAATCAAATACGGTAAGATTTTGCGGCAAATAAACCCTTGGAAGATCGGGAAATCTCTGTTGCAAGTCGTAAACAGCATCGAGTAAATGTCTTAAGAAGTATCGTTCATATAATCTGTTTTTTGGATTACAAAGGAGTCGCATGCTCGATACAAGGTTGATTGGTGGCGATACTGCAATGACTTGACGTACATAACCACCTGCTCCCTCTCCCAATTCGCCAGCTAACTTTAAAACAATATTACCACCGAGTGAAAATCCAATTAAAGAAACAGGAGAGGCAGGTGTAGTCTCCTTTAAGTAAGATAACACTACCATCACATCGTCGCTAGAACCACAATGATAGATGCTTCTTGACAACCCTTTCCCGCTACCGCATCCTCTTAAATTAACACGAATAGCTCGAATGTCCTTCTTATATAGCTTGTTTGCCATTCGAATAAGATAAAATGACTTATCTGATCCGCAAAGACCGTGAACAAGTACTACAGTGGGATCTGTTTCCTTCCAATGCTTAGGTGTTGTGACTTCAACTGCTATCTTATCTGAATCTTCTAGCTTAATATACTTAGTTTCAGATGGTGGCGTTGGATGTAAATTAAATAGCGAACCAAAAACCGTTTGTAGGTGAACTCCACTAAGCAAAGGAAATGGTTTGAATTTTTTTCTAAAAATCATGGTTTATTGTTCGATTATGTTTTTATATTATTATAATTCATATTTAACACATTTTTTATTTTTGTTGTTTTATTAAAAAACAAAAACACAACAAAAACGAAACAAAAGAAGTTTACAGTCAATTGGTTAAATCTTTATAAAATCTTAATTTTAAATTGCTTCTTATTTCACGTTTAAATTAGGATTTTCACTTTCAACTCTAACGAAGGGCTTTTTTATGCGTCGATCATTATGTACTATTGTAGCAACCACTTTATCCTTAACAGCTTTTACAACACCGTTTGAATATGCATATGATAGAGGAGAAACTGTTGCTCCTACTCTTATTGCATATCACTCCCCTTACCGACTGGTAAGATCTGTTGACCCCTCCGGACGTACACTGGAAATGGATGATAGCGCTATTTGGGTTATTGCAAATTCTTCACAACGCGAAGTAATCAGATGGTTAAAAAACGACCCTTTAATTATTTATCCATGCCTATGGCCTGCCTGGTATGGAGGATCGTTTTGGATTTTTAATGAAAAACTCGGAACTTATGCCTATGCGGATTTATCGCTAGGACCTGTTATTAATGGAGACTGCACCAATCATATCATCCAGATAGACTTTTATCGTGGAGAGATTGTCTTAAGAGATGCAAGAGGTTATCAAAACTTGTGGAGAGTTTCCACTAGTGATTTGAACCTTCTTACTAACTGGCGTCTAGGAGATAGTATAATCATTGGCTCTAATCAAAGCCCTGCAGCACAATGGCAAGACCGCTCTGACTATATTTTGATTAATGTAGCAGAAAATATGTATGTCAGAAGCAATATCGTTTATTAGGAGTTTTTATGTTACCATTAAATTTGAATACCCAAACACCCATCATACCACAAGTAGAAAAAGACTCTTGCATTTCTTCTACCATTATTAAATTAAGCATCATAGCAATTACAACAATTACAGCGCTTGGCCTATTATTTATCGTTCCCTTTGCGCTAGGAGCTACGTTATCTGTAGGGGCGCTATTCATTGGTGCAGTAGCTTTTGCTCTTACTTATTGCTGTGATGATGCTTATACCCTCCCAGGAAATACAGGAGCTTCTTTCACTCATCGAACAGTTTCTCCTATAAGCACTTCTCATTTAAGTAGATTGCCTCCTCCTGTGCAAGCAAGCACTTTGATTCAAGGACCAAGTTATTATGGTACCCATGTTGCGCATATGGCTCTTCATGATACTGTTGGAAGTAGGAGAAGAATACCACCTCAACCAGATGTTATCCTTGATATGGGAAGTTTACCCCCTCCTCCGCAGTCGTTTGCAATTCCTGTTCCATATCGCTACATGGGAGCTTATCCACAGACTCCGGTCACATCTCCCATCCAAAGGAGCAGTGCAATGACTCCTGCACCGCCGGGGATGTCCCCTTTTTCTAGTTCTACTATGACAGATAGATCTCCTATGAAATCTCCACCACCGCCGCTGAGAATACCACACACGTTCCCTGTATCTCCACACTCTGTTACTATGGATCCATCTGAAACAAGACAGGGCGTTGGGAGCAGACCTCCTATGGGAAGTTCCATGGGGCTTCCACCACCACCACAAACCTCCTAATTGCATCAGAAGAGGCGAGCAATGTCGCTCACCTCTTCTCAGAAAGGGCCAATGATTATTCGAGAATTTCAATCATCAGATCTGGAGGCTATATTAGAGCTTTTTCATGATGTGGTTCATACTGTTGGATCGAAATATTATGATATAGATGAGCTGAACGCCTGGCTCCACCGCTAGAGTCCCTTAATAAAGAGCAATGGTTGCACTCATTAACTACTAATATCACTTATGTTGCTGAAGATAAAGGTGCCATTATTGGTTTTGGAGATATGACTCAAACAGGTGTTATAGATCGCCTCTATGTTTACAAAAACTACCAAGGAAAAGGTGTTGCGAGAGCAATATTTAAAAAGCTTGAGAAAGAAGCAAGGCGCCTTGGTATCATAGAGCTAACAACGGATGCAAACGCGATGGGAAAGGCATTTGTAGAAAAACAAGGCTTTGAGCTTGTTCAAACATATCGTAAAACACATAGAGGTGTAGAATTTATTAACTACATCATGCGCAAAAAGCTATAAAAATCATGTCTTTTAAAATATCCCAAGAATATTCATCAATATAACGATAATCACAATGGGGCAAAAATACTTGATACTAAAAATTAGGTATTTTTCCAAGAAGTTAAACTGTTTAAAAACGTCTTTAGCACCCTCTTCAATATGTCTAAGAGCATAATGAAGACCCCATTTCCATCCGACCAGCAAGACCGCTCCAAGCCCCCCAATTGGTATTAAGAAGTTCACGCATAAATTAGAGATAAGCTCAAAAAATGTCATACCAAATAAGGTAATATGACGAAGAACACCAAAGGATAGCGCGCTTGGAATGCCCACAATAAAGGCCATAAGCCCGCTGATCAATACAGCTTTATGTCTAGTCCATTTTTTTTCATCCATTAAATAGGCAATAATAGGCTCCAGGGCGGAAATTTGAGAGGTTAATGCTGCTAAAAACACCAATAAGAAAAACAAAATAGCAAAGAAATACCCCCCTTTCATGTCAGATAGAATAAGCGGCAGCGTTTTAAACATTAAATCAGGTCCAGATGCAACCTCCATTCCTGCGCCAAAGACAATAGGAAATATGGCAATGCCTGCTAAAAGAGAGACGAAAATCACTGAGCAGACGATAGGAAAGCAGGTTTTTAAGATGTTTTCTTTTTTGGATAGATAGCTACCATAGGTGACCATCGTTCCCTGACCAAGACTAATACCAAAAAAGGCTTGTCCTAGCGCCATTACCACCATAGAAGGAGTAATAGCCGTAAAATCAGGATAGAATAAGAAGTAGAGCCCTTTTTTGGCCCCAGGCAGTGTTAGTCCTTTTCCTGCTAAAACAATCAAAATCAAGAACAAAAGAGGCATTAAGAATTTATTTTTATCTTCTATCCCCTTTTGAACGCCTATATATAAAATCCAGATAGCAATAGAAAAAAACAGGAAATGATAGCCAACTGTCCAAAAAGGGGAATTTGTAAGTCCTTGAAAATAAACAGCAACCTCTGACGCCTTATGAAAACTTGTAACATGCCCTCTTACTGACTCCACAAGATACCCTAGCGTAAAGCCTGAGATAACGCTATAGAAGCTACTCACTAAAAAACCGGTCAAAATTGTCAGTTTACCTATATTACCCCAATTATTAGACTGGGAAAGCAACAAAAACGACCCATATGGGCTGCTTTGAGCTTTTCTACCAATAACCACCTCAGCAATTAACACTGGGAAACTCACTAAAAAAAGGCATATAAGAAAGATGATTAAAAAGGCCCCTCCCCCATTTTCTCCAACAATATAGGGAAACCTCCAGATACTACCAAGGCCTATAGCAGAGCCAATAGCCGCCCACATAAATCCAACTTTTGATTTCCACTTTGCTCGAGACATGCCGGTAACCCTTTTATTGAAAAACCAGGTAGTGTACCAAAGAATCCTCTTCTTTGACTATAAAAAGTTGGATTTTTCCTCTATGTAAAATGTAAAGATATTATTTTAAAAGCCAGCAAACAACCAAATCAAGCTTGTGTTTAATAATAAAATTATTTTAATTGATATGTTTAATATACTAAATATTTTAACATTTCTTTTTTATTAAACTAATCATTATAATCTTAAGCAAGAAACAAAAATTATTAATTATAAGGAGAAAAACATGGAATCATCACCAAAAGCTACATCACCAACGGCATTAAATCTTTTACCAGCCGTAGCTACATCTACAGAACCAGGAACTTTAGTTGTTGCTGATGGAACACCTAAGTCTGTAGTCCCAGCAACAACATTACCTATTGATGAAGGATCATCTACACCAAAGAGTCCAGCTGGTCAAGATGGCAAAGAGTCTTGCTGCGCAAAGCTATCCCTTACAAAATTTTTAGCAGACCTACTATATCCTGTGTCTGCAGCTAAGATAGCCAAAGGAGAATTAGAGGGATATTCTTTTTCTGTTGATTACCCAACAGGGTTTTGTAAAAAAGCTCTAGCTACTATAGCAACAGTAGCTCTTGCACTATTAGGTTTTATTGAAACAGGAGTAAAAATAGGTGCTTTACCAGTTTTTATTATAATGGCGGGTGCTCAATATCTAGTCGAGAAAGCGATGGAGCTCTGTGGCTGTAAAGGACCAGAAAACTATGGTATTGAATTAGCTAAATCTATAGGAGTTACGGCAGAGACATTCACTGATCTTTTATGTGTAGATTTAGTAGAATCAAAAAGTCAAGATGATGGTGAACAGAAAGTCCCAATGTTTGTAGGATCTATCGATTCTAGAGACACTGTTCTTGCATAATCACAGCAATAAGCTGATTCAAAAACCCCGAATATTCGGGGTTTTTTTATTTCCATCTTAACTAGGAAATACGCTACAATGCTCTTTTTTGATATGAAGGAGCATCAATGACCCCCGGAAGGCCGATCAATATCTTCTTTTTGGTAATGATCAATTTAGCCACTATTCTAAGCATTAAAAACTGGCCCATTACAGCAGCACTCGGTGCATCTTCTGCCTTTTTTCTTGTATTTGGTGCTATTATCTTTTTTATACCAGTATCCCTTGTAGCAGCAGAGCTCGCCTCTGGTTGGCCAGAGCGCGGTGGTATTTTTGCATGGGTAAAGACTGCTCTTGGTCATGAGTGGGGATTTTTATCCGTATGGCTTTTATGGTTAGAAAATATCGTTTGGTACCCTACTATTTTATCCTTTATCGCAGGCACTCTTGCTTTTATTATAAACCCTGTACTTGCTACGAATAGCGTTTATACGTTTTGTGTTATTTTTATCATCTTTTGGGGACTAACTCTTCTTAATTTAAGGGGCGTTCAAACAACTGGATGGATCAGCACCATTAGCATGATTTTTGGCACCCTGTTACCGGGTATCTTGATTATATCTCTTGGAGCTCTATGGCACTTAAAAGGAAGAGAGTCTTTTGTGGAATTTTCTTGGGGCAGTGCGATCCCATCCATTGGAAATATGACGCAATTGAGTGTCTTAGCGGGAATTGTCCTTGGTTATGGTGGTATGGAGATGCCAGCGGTTCATGCAAAGGATGTGATTAATCCTAAAAAGAACTACCCTAAAGCTATTTTTTTATCTGCTTTTATCATTGTCATCCTTTGGGTGCTAGGATCGCTTGCTATTGCTATCGTCATACCGCAAAAAGAGATCAATTTATTATCCGGCAGCATTGAAGCAATATCAAAATTTTTCACATTTTATCACTTGGAGAGTTTGATTCCTATTATTGCTATTTTAGTAGCTGTCGGCGCTTTAGGCGGCGTTAGCACCTGGATTGGCGGCCCATGTAGGGGGGTGCTTGCCGCTGCTCAAGAGGGCGACTTACCTAAAATATTTCATAAAACAAACAAGCATAACATGCCAGTTAGCTTAATGATCTTTCAAGGAGTTGTTGTTACTCTTTTATCGCTTGTATTTTTAATTTTACCGGATGTCAATGCCTCTTTTTGGATTCTTGTGGTACTGGCATCTCAGCTTTATCTTATTATGTATGGATTCATGTTCATTAGCGGCATTATCCTTCGATATAAGAAGAAAAATGTTCACCGTGTTTACCGCATTCCATTTGGTAATGTTGGGATGTGGGTTGTTGGCATTATTGGACTCTTAAGCTGCGCGTTTTGTTTTATTGTAGGGTTTATACCGCCAGCAGGTATGCAACAAAATGTACTGTTTTTTGAGTCATTTTTAATTGGTGGTATTGCCATTTTTTGCGCACTACCCTTTATCATTCTACAATTTAAGAAAAAATCTTGGGTGTCTTCTTCAAAGTAAGAAGTAGCTGGCAAGAGAGAGGTAAATGAGTGTTGTTACTATATCAGCGCTCATTAACACAACAGGACCAGATGCCACTTTAGGATCGAGTCTCTTTGATTGTAAAAAAATGGGGACCATGGCCCCTATAAATGCTGTAATAATAACAGAAGAGATGATCCCCAAGCAGATGATGATAGCAGGCCCAAGACCATCTCCCCATAAAATAGAAACTGATCCTACGATTACGCCACAAGTCACTCCTAATAGGCAGTAGAGTTTCCAGTGCTTAAAAATCATTTTAAGAGGATGCTCTAATAATCTCTTATGAGATGGTAAATTAAGATGTTGTGCCATGGATTGCATGGATATAGACTCTGAAAGAGCAAGAACTAGCGGTATAAACATGGCTAAAATAAGCATCTGGCCTAAAACCACCTCATAGAAGCGTGAAATGACGGCGCAAGCAACGCCGCTAAATATATTACAAAAAATCCAAGGCATCCTTATGCCATAGCTGCGCCATACACTAACTTTTTTTTCTTCATCAATGTAAAATCCCAGCATCTGGAAAATTTGCATTCTTTGCTTAGTATTTGCAATATCAACAGACTCTTCCAGGTAATGCCCTATATCAATAATACCAATAAACTTGTCATTTGCATCTAAAACAGGAAGAGCCAGCAGATGCTTTGTTTCTAAAAGAGCCATCGCTTCTGCCAAGCTTTGATCTTCTTTTAGGGTGATTACTTTTTTATCCATCACCTCTTTTACCGCAAGACCCCCCGGATTTAATAGCAAATCTCTTACAGAAATTACGCCTACCAGGTGATTTTCTCGGTCTATTACATAAAAATAGGCTATTTTGTCTTTGATACCCTTTTCTCTAAGCTGGTCGATCGCCACTTGAATGGTTTGATCATCATAAACTAAAGAATTCACCTGCTTTACATGGTCTTTCACTTGTTTATGTAAATTTCTTAATGTCATAACGATCACTTATTGCTAAAAGAGCTATTAAAGTTTAAACTAATTGATACGCGATTTTTAATAAATGGTCTTTCATGCAACATACAAAAAAAAAATCTACTTCCTGGGAATCGGCAAGTGATTGGTATGATCAAATTGTCGGTGATAGCGGTCACACCTATCACACTGAGGTTATTCTTCCAAAACTACTCTCTATGATGCAACTAAGCGATACTAGTGCATTGCTTGATGTGGGATGTGGACAAGGAGTCCTTGAAAGAGCCATACCGAAAAACACCCGTTACTGTGGTATCGATATCTCCAAAAGCCTTATCCAAGAGGCAACGAATAAGGCAAAAAGCAAATTACACCAATTTATGGTACAAGATAGCACTCTGCCATTTTCGCTGCATTGTAAGTTTTCTCATGCAGCTATTGTGCTGGCTTTGCAAAACATGGCAAATATTCCCGCTGTTTTTCAGAATATTTCTACTCATTTAGAAGAAAAAGGCAGCTTATTTTTAGTGCTTAATCACCCCTGTTTTCGCATACCAAGGCAAAGCTCTTGGGGAGAAGATGTGGAAAAAAAACTGCAATATAGAAGAATTGATCGTTATATGTCCCCCTTAGAGATACCCATTCAAATAAACCCTAGTAAAAAAGAAAAATCTGCAAATCTTATTTCTTTTCATCACTCCTTATCCGATATCAGTCTGTTTTTATTTCAAAATGGTTTTTTAATCGAAAAAATAGAAGAATGGTGCTCTAATAAGCAAAGCGATGGTAAAAAAGCAAAGATGGAGAATCGAGCAAGAAAAGAGTTCCCTCTATTTTTGACAGTGCAAGCAACAAAAAAATAAGAGGGCATCATGTGCGGAATTTTTGGTTATATACGTCAAAAAGATGTTATACTCAGTGACCCTGTCCCTCTTTGTATTAATGGACTAAAGCGTCTAGAATATAGAGGGTATGATTCTGCAGGTATTGCCGGTATCGAAAAAGGAAAAATCCGAACATTCAAAACAGTTGGAAAAGTCTCAACTCTAGAAGAAACATTAAAAAAAGAAACGCTTAACTTTGACATTGCAATTGCTCATACAAGATGGGCTACACATGGAAAACTAACCGAGAAAAATGCTCATCCCCATACAGACGAGCACCATACACTGGCAATTGCTCATAATGGCATTATAGAAAACTACATGGAGATAAAACAATCGCTATTAGATGAAAACTTTCAATTTATCTCTGACACCGATTCCGAGGTAATTGCTCATCTTATTGCCAAATATTATGATGGTGATCTTTTGGAGGCTGTTTGCAAGGCTTTACCTTCTTTTAAAGGAGCATTTGCCTTTGCTTTAATTCATAAAGACCACCCCACTTCGTTAATTGGAGCTACGAGAAATTGTCCCCTAGTTATTGGAAGATCAAAAACAACTGGAGAACTATTCCTATCTTCTGATGTCCATGCCTGCGGACAACCAGATCTCGAAGTAATTTATTTAGAAGATGATGAAATTGTACAAATCAACCCAGATGAAGTTTCACTTTATAATGCAAAAGGCATCCCGTTTTCCAGAGCATTTAATACACTTCCTTTGAATACCTCCCTCTCCTCTAAAAATGGTTTTGACCATTATATGCTGAAAGAAATACATGAGCAGCCATCTGCTTTTAAACAAAGCATTAACAGTCGCTACGAGTATGAATATGGAACGGCAACATTCCCAGAGCTTAACACCTCTTCGATCGATTTGCTTTCTGTAAAACAGATATTAATTCTCGGATGTGGGACATCGTGGCATGCAGGGTGCATTGCTGCAGCTATGATAGAAAATTTGGCACGAATACCTGCAAAATGTGAGATTGCTTCTGAATTTCGCTACACCGATCCCATTATTTCTGAGAACACCCTTGTTATTGCAATATCTCAATCTGGGGAGACTGCAGACACCATAGCTGCCGTCAAAGAGGCAAAGGCAAAAGGAGCTCATATCCTTGCTATTTGCAATGTAGAGCGATCAAAAATCACAAGAGAAGCAGATGCTACTATTTTTATTAAAGCGGGACCTGAAATTAGCGTGTGCTCCACTAAAGCATTTACCTGTCAACTTGCCGTCTTATCGCTATTTTCCCTCTATCTGGCCAGATTGCATCACATGAATAAAGAAGATGGCAAAAAGTTCCTCGATCAAATAAAAAAAATGCCTCTTGTAATTGAACAGGTATTGAGAAAAGAAAAAGAGATTGAAAAGCTTGCGGAAAAATATTCTATTTATGAGCACTTTTTCTTTTTAGGACGTAGATACATGTATCATGCTAGCCTGGAAGCTGCGCTAAAATTAAAAGAGATCAGCTATATCAATGCATGTGGATATCCTGCAGGAGAAATGAAACATGGTCCGATTGCTCTTGTTAATAAAGACCTACCTATTGTTGCAATGTGTGGTAACGAGCAAACACTGGATAAGATGATTAGCAATATGAAAGAAATTGAGGCTCGCCATGGTCCCATTTTAGCATTTGTGCCACAGCATGCAAAACACATCGAAGATATTGCAACAGACGTCCTTTATCTTCCTTCTGATGTTATCGATGCTCTTGCATGCATACCTTACTGCATTGCAGCTCAACTGTTTTCCTATTATGTTGCAAAAATAAAGAAGACCGATATCGATCAACCAAGAAATCTCGCAAAATCTGTAACAGTAGAGTGAAACCTTGAAACGAGCAAAATACATCCAGCAATTACACGACAATGCAAGCAAACAATCGAAACTTGTTCATCAAGGGTCCATGATTTCCTTGATGAAAGATACCCTTATTACTGCTGATGGCAAAAAAACTCATACCTATGATATCATCAGACATCCAGGAGGTGTCGTTATTTTACCTATTAATGCAAAGGGTGAAATACTCTTTGTTGCCCAATATCGATATCCAGTTAACGATGTTATTTTAGAGTTGCCGGCAGGCTGCATCGATCCGGGAGAGGATCCCTTGATGGCTGCAAAGCGCGAACTGCGCGAAGAGACCGGATTTCAGTCTAATCATATCCATTTTGTTTGTGATTATTTAATGGCCCCTGGCTATACAGATGAACGACTTCACCTCTTTTTAGCGCAAGATTTAAGCTATGCGCCTCTTATTGCAGAAGACTCTGATACGATAGATCTTTTTCCCTGTAGTTTAGATGCTGCTTTAAAGCTAATTCAGCAAAAAAAAATCAACGATGTAAAAACCATTGCCAGTGTTTTGCAATATAAGGTTTATCACTTATGAGACTGCTAAAAACATTTATCATTATTTTTCTTGTTATTATCTCTTTTATTATTTCACTCCCATTCATCCTTTCTACAAAAATTGGGAAACATCTCGCAATAGAGTTACTCAACCGTCAACTGGGTGGCAATCTACAAGTAGATTCTCTTCAGATTCACTGGTTTGAAAAGCAAGAAATAAACAATATCCTTTATCAAGATGGAAACAATACGTTTTCTCTTGCTATTCATCAGATAACCATCAGCGATTCTCTAATAGATTTTATTTTTCATGGATTTCAATTTGACAGCGCAATAATCGACAGGCCAACTATCTATTTAAATCAAACCATAAAACAGCAATCCTCTGCATCTAAAACATCCTCTTTAGCCCCCATTTTATTACTTCATCACTTAATGGTAAAAAATGGAAGCATTGCCATCCAATATGAAAACATGGTTCCTTTATCTATCAAAGATATTGAAATCGGCCTGGATATCCCGACAACTAAAGATGCTCTCGATCTTCAGCTTTTTGCTAAAACATCTTATGAGCATCTATCCGGTATTTTAGACATCAAATGCAAAACGAGCTTTGATTATACAAACCTGTTAGAAACATTAAAATTTCAACTGTTTGCAAATATGCAGGATTTCCCACTGGAAGGTATTGATGAGGCCCTATCTTATCACAGCAAATCTTTTGCTCATTTACTAGCAGACCACATTGGCCCTGTCGTTAATTTGAAAGGAAAAGCAACAAACATTGGCTCTTACATGTTTGATTTGGATGTTCAATCCAAATATTTAAATGGAAAAATTAGCACGCAGCAAGATATTACTTTTGGTAAAATCAAAGGTAGAATCCTGCCCACTAGTATTGCGCTATTTCTACCAGCAAAAGATATCACTCTTACCCAGCCTGTTGATTTTATATTAAATATACAGGAACTAAAAATCCCTCCTGACAATGCAAAAATCTTCTCATTAAACAACATGAAGATTACCGCATCCATCGACACTTCTCCTATTATGTTGAATAATGTTTCTATTTCTAATATGAATCTGCAAGCAAAGACTCCATCGCTTTGTGATAAACTAGAATTTTCTTCCCGTTTTGATTTTCAATCCTCTTCTTTAAAAAGCTCAGCTTATGCCGTAGGAAGTTGTGACACTCCTTTTCACCCTACGGGTATTAACATCCAAATAGACACAAACCCCACTATTGCAGGATTATTTTCATTTGATCACTCTACTACCTCTATTACAGGAGATAGTCTTGGATTGCTTAAGCTAAAAGAAGAGGCAACTGGTAGCATATTAAATGAACGTATAAAAAAAATCGCGGGAGAATCACTTTCTATTACACAATCAGCAGATGTAACATTATCTGAGAAAGGATTGTCCCTACACAATGGACTCGCATCAATAAAAAGCCCTTTTATTGACACCTCTCTTTCTTTTGACCTTTTTTCCAATCCTTTGATTATTCATGTTAACACCCCACTCATATTGAATGCTGAAATCAATAATGATAATTACCCATCCATTGCCCCCTCTTTTTCCAAACAACTCTCTTTAATCGACCCCTTACTCTTTCAAGTGAAAATTAAACCTTTTAAGGTATCACTGGCTGGTAAAGAGGTAAATATCTCGTATATTGAGGCGCAGGCAGAGGCAAAGCAGGCAAATATAGTAGAGCACTATAGAGAACAAACGATTCAATTGGAAAACCTAAAAGTACTATGTACCTATGATCAGAGTTATAAGGAATTAGATATTGTATTTAATAGCGCCTTCCCTTACGACCAAATCCAGGGCCAAATCGAGTCCCTAATATCTCTAAAACAATTTAATCCTTTTTCAGAGCACCCTATTAAAGAGAGCACCATCTTTACATCTATTCAAGGAACAGATATTCCTAGCGTGTTTTTAGGACCATGGATTAATGATTCTATTAATTTTTCTCACCTGATCGGTAATACTTTTTCTTCTAACGTCAAACTCTCTATTTCCCCGGGTACCAATGATTTTGAAGTGAATTTCTTATCCGATCTGATGTCTTGCAAAGCTTCTTTTGATATCACAAGTGGCATCAAGCTGAAAAACAACATGAAAGTTAACTGGAAGATTACTCCTGCCGGATTCAAGTCTTTATATCTCATGAATAAAAATGCAAAACAACCTACACCTGTTTATTTTGCGCTTAATCACGACTCTGATATCTCTTTAACTATTGATAAGTTTATCTCTTCCTATTCTCTAATAGATCAGGCGTCATTTGATCCAAATGACATCACACTAAAAGGTTCGTTAAAAATAACAGGTATGAGCGCCTTAGATATAGAATCTAATATTATTACAAATGCAGACGAGATCTTGCTCTATTTTAATAAAAAACAAAACCTACCGGCATTATTTGAAACTTCTGCTGAAATAGCCTCTTTTGAAAAGGAAAGTCCTGACAACGAAAAGGGATTTGTTCAAAGCAATGGATCTATTGCTTTTTCAAAAGAGGAGCCGCTTGGCATTGATTTGGGAAATTTTAATATCCAGCTCCAAATGAAAAAATTTCCAACCACACTCATTGACTTAATAGCTCACCTTAGTAATTTAAGTGCTACACCACCATCCTGGGTGCTTGGCGCCCAGCTCTTTGGATCGTTAAATGCCGATATTACCAATCAAAATGGAACCATTCAGCTCACCTGTAACTCTTCTAATGCAAGTCTCGAGTTAAATAGCGTTGTTATCAATAATAAACTGATGTTAAAAGACCCTTTTACCATGCAATTGCAATGGTCGGAAAATCTGGATAAACTTCTATTCAATAAAGCCTCTATTTATGCTATTGATGCTGCTCAGCCCATATCTCTTAAAGTAGATCAACGTGGTTTTATGATGTCTCTAAAAGGCTTTAATGTAGGTAATATTCAGGCGCCGCATATCTTATTGCAACTGGGCAAGATTGCTTTTTATAACAAAGGAAATGTAAGTCAAGTAAGTTCTATATTCAAATTGAAAGATAATAAGAAAATGGACTTATGGTTCGCTCCCTTTTATCTACATTTGCAACAAGGCTCTTTAGATATAGAAAGGACAGAAATTCTCATTGATAATAAATTTCATGTTTGTACATGGGGAAATGTTAACTTGCTCAAACAATATGTGAATATGAAACTGGGACTTACTGCACAAAGCCTAAGCAAAGCGCTTGGCATCCACAACCTCCCTGAAAATTATGTGCTCCAAATACCATTAAAAGGTCCTTATAACAATGTATCTCTAGATAAAGGAGCTGCTGTTGCAAAAATTGGCCTTTTAGTGGCTAAATCACAAAGCAAAAATATGGGCACTGCAGGAGCTCTCATCAATATATTTGGAGAGCTACTGAATGATCAATCAAGCATACCTCCTCCCAAAAAACCATACCCTTGGAAAGAAGTAGCTATGGCTGATCATCGTATTATCAAAAAAGAGCGCACAAGAAAAAAAGATAAAGAGATATTTAACTACTCCATACCAATACCAAACTTTGAACCTCCGGAAATCACCCCATAACAATCAAAAACAATCGCCTTTATGGGCAGTTCAGAGAAACAGGTGTTCATCCAAGACTTTGTGTTGCCATAAAAGGTTTTTTTGAGCTATATTTTATTGTTTATAAAGCCCCTTATAAACAAGTTGAGGCAGATGTGAGCAAACAAGAGCCCAAAGATCCCAAGTCTCAAAAAAAAATTCCGGAAACAAAAAAATCTCAGGAAAAAACTAATCTTGCAATCATCAAGACAGAGCCAAGCTCTCCGATCCAAGAAATAATTTGCAGAGAAGAATATAAAAAACTATTTGAGAGTTTTTGTGAAGGGAAGTAATAGCTACGACTTTAATGTCAGCTGTTTTGGAACTTCCCTTTCCATCCAACTTTCAACTCTAAAACATTGCTTAGCTATAGATCAAGCATCAAGAAGGTGTTATCGATCGCAGATAATATGAGTAAAAAAATAAATTTAAGATCTTAGGTTTTTTTAATGAACGCAAAGAAAAATGAAATAGTCGATCCAAATAGTTACGACAAGTTTATAGAACACATAAAAAAAGATATTCAAGACTCGCAGCTACGAGCAGCCATATCTATCAACAAGGAGCTGATAGAGCTCTATTGGCGGATCGGCAAAATGCTGTCTGAAAAAGCCGTATCAGAATCCTGGGGATCGAAAACAATTGAAAGGATTGCAAAAGACCTAACCTCTTTATTTCCAAATATTACTGCATTTTCGCATAGAAATGTAAAATTCATGCGCCAATTCGCCGACAGTTATCCGGAGGGAATTAGGGAAACAGCTGTTTCCCTAATTCCTTGGGGCCATAATATCCTTCTCATGCAGAAGGTCCAAGAGAGGGAAAAGCGCCTGTGGTATGTACAACAGGTCGTTGAAAATGGATGGAGCCGGAGCATGATGATGTCGTGGATTGAGTCGGATTTATATAGCCGGCAGGGAAAAGCCATCACGAACTTCAAAAAAACTCTTCCATCTCCTGACTCTGATTTAGCAATTCAGATGATGAAGGACCCTTATAACTTGGCTTTTGTTGAATTAGATAAAAGTTACAGGGAAAGGGAGCTGGAATTAGGCTTGATGGAGCACATCCAAAAATTTCTTTTAGAACTTGGTCAGGGATTTGCTTTTGTTGGACGTCAGGCGGGTCTGATCGTCGACGGACGCGAATATTTTGTGGATTTGCTGTTTTATCACCTTAAGCTGCGGAGATACATAGTTTTAGAGCTAAAAGCTCGTGAATTCGACCCAAAAGACATAAGTCAATTGAATTTTTACATGTCAGCCGTTGATGATCATCTTAGACATGCTGGAGATGAACCGACAATAGGGATGATTTTCTGCAAAACAAAACAGAATTTCACCGTCGAATACGCTTTGAGAGATTTCAACAAGCCAATTGGAATAGCCGGTTATGAAATCACACTCGTTGAAACTCTTTCGAAAGAATTGAAAGAAAGCTTGCCGACCATTGAAGATATCGAAGCGGAATTTGGAAAGGACATAGAATAACCCTACAATTTTTCAAAAAGGATCTAAAATATGTTCAGAATATGGCTATCATCTCTTGTTGTTTTATTTGCATCACTCGCTCCAAGCGTTGCTATAACAAATGAAGTCTTTATTAGCTCTGATCATTCTAACCTTTTTTGTAAAACAATGGGCAAGGGAAATCCATTAATTGTGATACATGGTGGTCCTGGACTAACGCAAGATTATCTTCTTCCCTATTTAGATAAACTGGCTGAAAACAATTTTGTTATTTTTTACGATCAACGCGGGTGCGGCCTTTCTATAGGAGAAATCTCCACCTCAACCATTAATATGACCTCTTTTATAAATGATCTTGAAAACATTCGAAAAGCGTTCCATTTTGAAAAAATTTCCATTCTTGGGCATTCTTGGGGAGGATTTGTAGCTGCCAGTTATACAATTGCTCATCCTGAATCTATAGATAAACTTATATTATCCAATTCTATGCCTCTTTCTTCAGAGGATCTTACTTTATTTATTAATGAGTGGACAAAGCGCATGACTCCCTATTACCAAGAAATTGCAAGTATTCACGGGTCAAAAGAGTTTTTGCAGGGAGATTCTCAAACAATGGCGCGTTTATATCGCACTATTTTTCGCACCTATTGTTATATGCCGGAAAAAGCAGAGCTATTGAATTTATATATGACGCAAACAGCATCGCTTAATGGTGCAAAAGTCTATGATATTATTCGTGAAAACATACTGGATAAACCCTACGACTTACACCGAGCTTTAAAACAGGTTAACATCCACGCCTTAATTATTCATTGGGATATAGATGTGATTCCAATGTCAACCGCTGAGCATACACATGAAAGTATTCCAGGATCGCAATATATCGTACTAAAAAATTGCGGACACTTTCCTTATATTGAACAGCCAGATGAGTATTTCCATCATTTATATGATTTTTTAAAATAATAAAACAATGTTAATTTTTGCGCGAAGTCTATCGATTATTTTGGTGTTTTAAGTCGATCAATAATAGCTTGAATTTCTCCTCGATGTTCCTCTCTCCAATGAGGATAGCTTTCTGCTTCCCTGGAAGGAATATCATAAAACCTGGCTGTACGTGAAATATTGATACCAGTTAAAATAGTTTCCCAATACTCTAGAATCTCTTTTTCCTTACCTGCAACAAATGCTGGATCCATCGATGCCTTCAAGAGACTATCTCGCCAATAAGTAGAAACATAAAAAGCATAATTTGCACTTCGTAAGCAGCTGCCTGTAATTCTTCTTAATAAACACTCATCGATATCTCTTATTTTCTCTGTAGAAAATGCTGTTAGTCCTGCATAAAATATAACATGTCTGACACTTTCTTTTAGAGCGTCAATACGCTCTTCTTGTCCACAAAATAAAGCAAATAACAAACTATATTTTTCAAGAAATGCATTTTTAGTAAGATCTTCAAAAGGAATAAGCTTCATTTCTTCTATTACAGCTCTAATAGTCTCTAAAACTGCAGCTTTCCACTCTACAGAACTATCCTCTTCCCATAAAGTTCTAATTAATGCTAAGACAGCAGCACCTTCTCTATCCTTGCGAAAAGAGGGATCCATTACGAATCTTATAAGACAATCTCTATAGATGTCATAGCGAGCGCATCTCTTTGTTATCTCATATAGTCCTTCATCACTTAAAGAACGTATCACACGGCATAAAAAAGCTGTTTGGATTCCATTGATCGGAGATGTTATGTTCTTAAAACAGGTCTCAATTAAATTTAAACGACCCCCTTTTTCTAATATTTCATCAATATGCTCCACATCATTTCGATAATAGGCTATAAGTAAACTTTCAATATCCGATCTTTCTGATATTACCCCTTCTCGCCCAGCGATATCAGCATAAGCGCAATGAAAAATACGAGGCGGTAATCCAAACTCCTTACGAGCATTGTTTTCGGTAAAACGATTTACTGTTTCATTATAGCCAGGTAGTCCTGCAATGGTCCACATCTCTTCCCAGTTATCATATCTCACGTCTATTTGCGGCCAAATATATATACCACCATCATAGCGCATCTCACTACTACTTGCTAGCATTGTGACAATATTAGAGCGCTTAGCGTCAAACAAGATCGTCCCTTCCATACGATGTTTTATATGGATCAGTTCATGCAACACGGTTAAAAATAGTGGTAGCGCTCCCGGAATTATCCTATGATCTTCTGAAAGAATACCTACCTCCACTGAGACTTCTTTTAGCGAAATGGCCACATAATAACCAAAATCCACGCCTAGCATAAAATCACAAGTTAGATCATCTACTATACATGAAAAATTATGCTCTCCAAGTTTTATCTTTTTATTATTGGATTCTAGATAATCTATGCATTCGAAAATACACGATCTTGAAGTTGTTCTTGTCATTAACTTCTGAAAGGAGTCTATTACCTGATCTTTCCATGTTGGAGTACTCATATGCTCAAGATTAAGTACTAACCTTCCTTCTCCTCGCTCTATTTGGGATAAAACATGAATTGCTCGTTCAAAATCACTTCTTGTGATCCAATGTAGCGGCATAGGTCCTCTAAAGTCCCCTTCTACGACCACCATGTCATATTTGCCAAACAGCTTTTCTTGTTTTAAGAGTGGACGAATGACCCATCTCGCAAGATCTGCATAAGCAGGGTCTTCTTGTATGTTCCTAAGCTCCTCATTAACAGTGTCAAAAGGAATAATTGCTAATGATGTCGCAGAAGCTGAAAGTGCCGATACCATTTCTCCCCCCGAAAAAACGTATTATGGCACTTATTATAATAGATTCCTTATTAATACAGAAGGGGAACATCTTCAAGGGAAAAGCAGCTTGTCGTTAATTATTAACGACTTAAGAATTATGCTAGAGTAATTTCCTTACATAAGTAAACATCCTGGATGGCATTTAGCAGTTTTACACCATCTTGCATGCTCTTTTGAAAGGCTTTTCTACCGGAAATAAGCCCTATTCCACCTGCCCGTTTATTGATTACAGCGGTCGATACCGCTTCTGATAGATCATTCTCTCCGGAGGCTCCTCCCGAGTTAATAAGGCCCATACGCCCCATATAGCAGTTAGCTACCTGATATCTTGTTAAATCGATAGGATGATCAGAAGAGAGTTCTAAATAGACCTTATCACTAGTTTTACCAAATTTAAGCGCCTTATAACCACCATTGTTCGTTGGAAGCTTTTGCTTAATAATATCTGCTTCAATCGTAACGCCAAGGTGATTGGCTTGCCCTGTTAAATCAGCCGATGTATGGTAATCTTCTTGTGCTGTTTTAAACGCGCTGTTTCTTAAATAGCACCATAAAATAGTCGCCATACCAAGTTTATGCGCATATTCAAAAGCCTGAGAAACCTCTACGATTTGTCTTTTTGACTCTTCTGATCCAAAGTAAATAGTAGCTCCAACTGCTTTGCATCCCATTTCATAAGCTTTATCTACAGAAGCAAACAATATCTGATCATAGGTATTGGGATAAGACAGGAATTCATTATGGTTGAGTTTCAGGATAAAAGGAATCTTATGGGCATACTTCCTGGCAACAGATCCAAGCACTCCCATTGTAGTTGCAACGGCGTTGCAGCCACCTTCTATCGCAAGCTTAATGATATTCTCCCCATCAAAATAAAGAGGATTGGGAGCAAACGATGCACCTGCGCTATGTTCAATACCCTGATCTACCGGCAAAATAGAGAGGTATCCTGTTTTACCAAGTCTACCATGAGAAAAAATATCATTCAGGCTTTGTAAAACTCTGATGTTCCTATCAGATGGAATAAAAATACGATCGACCCAGTCTGATCCCGGCACATGTAGCAAATTTTTAGGTATTGTTTTAGCAACATGAGATAATAGATGTTTAGACGTGGCCCCTAAAATTTTTTCAATATCCGATAAAGACATAGCGACTCCTTTGCTCTAAAGGTCAATCTTGTCTCAAACATTATTAAAAAACAATCATGCAAGATGATTTTTTTAAATGATCACAAAGGGAGAGGTTGTTTCCAGTTTTAAAGAAGAGGATTTTACAGCTTTTCCTATTAGATCATATCCTACGCTATCGGTAATTTCGACTTCATAGAGCTGACCAAACTTCTTCACTTTTCTACCATCATTGATAATGACACAGCCATCAATTTCAGGACATTGCCCATAAAAGCGCCCTTTCATCAACAGATCAGAATCTGGATGATATCCCTCTACAAGCACCGCGTATGTTTTACCAATATGCTTTTGGTTAATATCATCTAGTACAGATTGTTGCACTCTTACAATTTCCTGGAGTCTTGATTCTTTGACATCTTCTGCTACTTGATTTTCCAGGTTATAAGAATAAGATCCTTTTTCCTGTGAATATTTGAAAAAACCGATATTATCCAGTTTATACTCTTTTACAAACTCTACAAGCTCTCTAAATTGTTCCTCTGTTTCCCCTGGAAATCCCACCATAATAGAAGTGCGAATAACGATATCTGGAATCTCTTTTCTTAAACGCTCAATGATAGAGATGATTTGCGCTTTTGATGTCTTGCGATGCATCGCTTTTAACATCTCTTGGTTAATATGCTGGATTGGCATATCAAGATATCTGCATATACGTTTATCCGATTTGATAATAGAGATGATTTCATCGTCTATTTCATCCGGATATAAGTAAAGCAGTCTTAGCCAAAAGTCCCCTTTTGTATCGAGTAATCGTCTTAATAACCCGGCAAGGCCGTTTCTCTTTTTCTGATCTTTGCCATAATCGCCAAGGTCTTGGGCAATTAAAATAACCTCATGGATACCATTATTGATCAGGGCATGGAATTCTTTTAAAATCTGCTCTTCCGACTTGCTCTTTAGATCCCCTTTAATCAGAGGAATAATGCAAAAAGCGCATCTTTTCTTACATCCTTCTGCAATTTTTAGGTAAGCAAACCGATTAGAGGTAGATACCACTCTGGGGACATCCCCCTGCTGTAGATAACTTTTTGCATCAGATACAAAATTTGTTTTGTCAGTAAGTATGGCCTGTAAAATATTTTCTACATCACCGGATCCTAAATAGGCATGAATATGGGGGAAATTCTCTTCTAGAATATTTTTGTGTTTTTGCACCATGCAACCGGCAACAATTACCTTTGCATCCTCTTTCTTGGTGTCAAAAAGATGTTGAATAATAGATAAAGCCTCGTTTCTGGCAGACTCTAAAAAACCACATGTATTGATCACAAAGAAATCTGCCTCGCTTTCTTGATCAATAACCTCAAACCCAGCCTTTAAAACAATACCTAACATTACCTCTGTATCAACCAGGTTCCTTGCACAACCTAGTGAAATAAATTGAATTTTGTTGCCTGTACTCATGATATAAAACCGTAAAAATTGGGCTTTTATATTACAGGATATGTCTCTTTACAAAAAGAGGAATGTTTTCTTCAGAAAACTCCTCCTCTTTTGACAAAATACAAATATCTCTGTAAACTTTCTAAAAAAAGATTATTTTATAAATGGTTTTTAAATATATTTTCAAAAAAATCATCTTCCTCTTAGTTTCATTATTTATGGTAGCAACGCTAACATTTTTTTTAATGAAAGCTATTCCAGGCGATCCCTTTATCCAAGAACAAGGTATCCATGAAGAGATACTCGCAAGCCTCTATAAACATTATGGTTTGGATAAGCCTTTATTTATTCAATATATCAAATATATCAAAGGACTTCTTTTATTTGATCTGGGTCCCTCTTTTAAATATGAGGGCAGAACCGTTAACCAAATCATCTGCGAGGGATTTCCTGTTTCTGCATCGCTTGGGGCTATCTCTTTATTCTTCTCTGTTTTTTTTGGCACTACCATCGGAGTCATCTCTTCTATTTATCAAGGAAAATGGCAAGATCGACTCGTGATGTTAATTGCGGTAATCGGCATGAGTATACCAAGTTTTGTCATGGCATCTCTTTTACAATATTTATTTAGCATGAAGCTCTCTTTATTCCCTATTGCTAGATGGGGCAGTATTTGGCACGCTATTTTACCTGCAATAGCCCTCAGCGCACTGCCGACTGCTTTTATCGCAAGATTAACAAGAATGAATGTAATCGAAACGCTGCAGCAAGAATATATCATCACTGCTATGGCAAAGGGCTTATCTGTTCCTCAAATCATCTTCCGACATGTTTTAAAAAACAGCCTTTTACCAGTTCTTACTTATTTGGGACCTCTAACCGCAAGTATCTTGACAGGAAGTTTTATTATTGAAAAAATATTCGGAATACCTGGCCTTGGTGGCTGGTTTGTAACCAGCATCTCGAACCGAGACTATACCGTAATCATGGGTGTAACGATGTTTTATAGCTTGATTCTCATGCTCGCTGTATTTATTGTAGATGTACTTTATTTTTTTATCGACCCAAGAATTCAAAAAAACTATGAATGATTCCTACTTATTTTCTAAAACAACATCTACTCGCGATCCGCTCTTTATTCATAAAGCTCCCTCCCATTCCTACTGGTTAGATAGTGGTAGAAAATTAAAAAAGAATAAACTTGCTATTGGATCTCTTGTTTTTTTAGTTTTACTATTTTTATGCGCAATATTCATACCCATGTTCCATCCTATCAAATACTTTGAAACTACCCTTCACTTGAAAAATTCACCCCCCTCTTACACCTACTGGTTTGGCACAGATGAGCTTGGTCGAAATATGTTTGTAAGGACATGGTGTGGAGCGAAAATATCCCTATTTATTGGTATTTGCGCTGCTTTAATTGATATGATTATCGGAGTCTTTTATGGAGCACTCGCTGGTTATATCGGAGGAAAGTGCGATGAGTGGATGATGCGCATTGCAGATATCTTTTACTCTCTTCCTCGATTGATTATCGTAATTTTACTGATGGTCGTCTTGGGACAAGGAATTTCTACTATATTAATTGCTATGACATTAACCGGTTGGATAAACATGGCAAGAATCATCCGAGGACAAGTACTCCAATTAAAACAAAATGAATTCATTTTTTCTGCAAAAGCAATTGGAGCATCAAATACCAGGATTATTTTTCATCATTTATTACCAAACACACTAGGCTCTATTATTACTACTGTAACGATGAGTGTCCCTTCTGCTATTTTTACAGAAGCTTTTCTAAGTTTCCTAGGACTTGGGGTGCAGGCACCTCTCGCTAGTTGGGGTACCATGGCAAACGATGGTCTTCCTGCCCTGAGATATTTTCCATGGCGTCTATTTTTCCCAGCTTCTTTTATTAGCTTGACCATTTTAGCTTTTAATATTTTAGGCGATGGACTACGCGATGCGTTCGACCCAAGGACCTCATGAGTAAAATACTAGATATAAAAAATTTAAAGGTTGAGTTCCCCACAGACTATGGCACGGTGTATGCTGTAAGAGGCATTGACTTTTCTCTATACGAAGGAGAATCGCTAGCGATTGTCGGTGAGTCCGGATGCGGGAAGAGTGTTACAGTAAAAGCACTCATGCGTCTTCTTGATCCCTCTGTTTGTAACATAACAGCCTCTTCTATTTATTTAGATGATTTAGATCTAATGCAACTCAGTGAAAATCAAATGAGGGATGTGAGGGGCAATTTGATTTCTATGATCTTTCAAGACCCTATGACCTCACTCAATCCAACTATGAAAATTGGGGACCAAATCATGGAAGGATATCGCCTGCACTATCCTTTAGTAACGAAAAAACAGGCAACAACCCGTGTTCTTGAACTGCTTCATTTAGTGAAAATCCCTGATCCTGAAATGAGAATGTGTCAATATCCTCATCATTTAAGTGGAGGCATGAGACAACGTGTTTGTATTGCAATGGCACTTGTCACTAATCCGAAAATTATCATTGCTGATGAGCCCACTACTGCTTTAGATGTGACGATACAAGTGCAAATACTACAGCTACTGAAAGAAATACAAAAAAAAATGAACATGAGCTTTATTTTTATTACCCATGATTTAAGTGTTGTAGCAAATTTTGCAGATAGAATACTCGTCATGTATGCCGGTGAAATTGTGGAGGAAGCAAAAAAAAATGAACTTTTTAAAACACCTTCTCATCCTTATACTAAACTATTGCTTCGCTCCATTCCAAGAATTGATCGAAGCAAAGAGCAACAGTTGCAACCAATAGAGGGGTCCCCGCCTAATTTGATGTATCAACAAAAGGGATGTGCATTTTTTGACAGATGTCCCTATGCTATGAATATCTGTAACACAAAAGCTCCTCCCATGTTTGCCCTTCCCAATGATCAAGCATCTTTATGCTGGCTACATGATAAACGAGCAAAAGGAATCAACCATGACAACCAAGCGACCGATCCTACAAGTGATCGATCTTTATCAACACTTTCTCTTTAGTAATAAAGTTACTAAAGCAGTAGATGGAGTTTCATTAAAAATCTTTGAAGGAGAAACTCTTGGGCTTGTTGGAGAGAGTGGTTGCGGAAAATCTACAGTTGCAAAGAGTATTTTACGACTTATTGAGCCGACTAGCGGTCAAATCATTTTTGATAGCAAAGACATTACACACCTTACACAAAAAGCTCTTATTCCTTATAGACAAAATATGCAGATTATTTTTCAAGACACATTTGCGTCCTTAAACCCTCGCATGACTATAGAAGAAATTATTATAGAACCCCTTTTGATTTATCAAAAAACAACATCCAAAGCAGAAAAATTACAAAAAGTAAAAACTCTTATTGAACAAGTAGGACTGCTCCCTCATCAAGCCTCCTATTTCCCTCATGAACTCAGCGGAGGACAGCGTCAACGTGTCTGCATAGCAAAAGCTCTTGCTTTAAACCCAAAATTGATTATTTGCGATGAATCTATTGCAGCATTAGATGTCTCCATCCAAGCACAAATTGTGCAGCTACTAAAAGAGCTGCAACAAGAATTTAAGCTGACTTATCTTTTTATTTCCCATGATCTTACCATGGTAAAATACCTTTGTGACACCATAGCTGTGATGTATCTTGGAAAAATTGTGGAAGTATCCTCTACGGAGGAGCTCTGCAATAATCCCAAACATCCTTATACAAAAGCGCTACTCTCTTCTATTCCTATACCAGATCCGGATGCTCCTATCCGCCCCCTTACTATCAAAGGAGAGATGTACCAGGTCCATACAACAGGATGTAATTTCAGCAATAGATGTGAACTAGCATCTCCTCTTTGCAGAAGAAAAATCCCATCTTTAATAAACATAGGAGATGGTCATATGGTAAGTTGTTTTAAAGCAGATGCAAGTTAACGTTTGTTTTTGCAAATCCAGACTCTACAAGACATTTCTTTTAATACTTGGTCATTCACGGAGTTACTTGAACTAATCACTCCTTCTTCGCTAGCTCCAAGTATCACTAAATCAATATCTTCTGCTCTTGCTTTTTCAATAATTGCCCTATCAATACTGCGAGAATATACGATTTCTAATTGAATAGGCACTCCAATTTCTCTTGCTATTGCTTCTGCTCTTTTTAGAGCAGCATGCGCTTTTTCCTCTCTATCTACTAAACGGGTGTTCAAAGGAAAGGAAAATGGTATTTCTAAAATATTTAGCGCCTTAACCTCAGCACCAAATAACTTTGCTACCAGACAGGCGATTTGGACTGCTTCTGTTTGCAAGCCACCTCGTGTTGGCACTAATATTTTTTTTATTTCTAAGTGTTTGAATTCTTCAATTTTAATTTTTTCAATTTGTATACTTCCGGTAATATCGAGTTGCTCTTTTCTGCGATAAAAACCATACATGATGAGGCCTAGCATCAGCCATCCAAGCCCTAAATAACGTCCATCTGCTTTTGTAATGACGACAATGACCCAAACAGTGATCGTAGCTAGCGCACCAATGATTGCTGAAATAGGAATTTCATATCCTTTTATTTTAAGAGAAAAAGGGATTTTAAAAGGACGTTCCACTTTAGAAAATCGAATGCGATGAACGATCAGTGCAATATGGGCGGAGAAAAAAGCAAGCATCGCTCCAAAATTGTATAAATTAGCTAAAAAAGAGAGGCTACCACGGCTCCAAACAACAATTACACTTGCAAGTATTGCAAATATCCCAAGAGCTACAAATGGTGTTTTAAACCTTGGATGTAGTCGATAAAAGAGCTTTGGCAGCTGATAATATTCTCCCATATTAAAGGAGAGTCTTGATGCTCCAATGAGCCCTGCATTTGCAGCAACAAATAATAAAACAGCTCCAAGCAACCCAATCCAAGGACTTAATATGGCGCTTCCAAATGGCAATTTTTCTACAATACCCGCAAGAGGATCTTCAAGATATAGTGTAGAGAGTAGCTGAGGATTTACAGCAGCAAGGGCAACGGTAGAGATGCCAAAATACATTAAAATAAGCATAGTCATCGCAAGCAGTATAGCTTTCGGCACTGTTTTTGATGGATTTTTTGCCTCAGCGCTTAGTTGGGCCATCGATTCAATACCTGTATAAGCTACCATGGCCATTGCAACACCTTTGATAAAATCCTTCCAAGAAGGAGACCACAATTTATCGATACCATTGATTTGTAAATGAGAAATAAAAGCAGGCAATTTAAACAGTGTTATAAGACCAATTATAATAACAATAGTTTGTGTAATAATGGTTAAGGCAGTTAACACGACACTTAATCTAGTAGATGATTTTACAGCAATTGTATTGAGAATAAATAAAACAAAAACAATAAGAATTGTAAACGCAATCTTACAAAATGTAAGATTTAAAATAGGAAAAAAATAGCTTAAATAAGGAGCTATCGAATACGAAGATATTGCTATTGTTACGATATAATCAAGCATGAGCGCCCATCCAGCAATAAACGAGATGAGATCATTAAAGGCTTTTCTAGAGTATGATGCAGAACCTCCTGCTTCATGCATAACGGAAGACATTTCTGCATAAGTCAGAGCCGTGCATGCAAAAACAAGTCCGGCAAGCATGAGCGCTATGGGAGTTGCACCAAGTGCATATAGCGCGGTAATACCAAGCGCATAGTAGATGGATGATCCAAGATCTCCATAGCCAATTGCAAACAAATCAGCAACAGATAAAATCCTTCTTAAAGAGCCTTTATCTATTCTTGCAACTGTTGTTTTCTTTGAGGCAGCAGATTGTTTTCCCATAACTTCTTTTTAAGTGATAGGAAAAAATATTATCAAGTCTTTATTTCTATGGAAAATGGTTTTGGTAGTTGAAAAACAACATCTTCTTCGGTGAAAATTACCTCTTCTTTTTCCGTTACACCAAGCGCTATGAGTCTTTCAATGCATGTTTGAACGATATATTCCGGAGTAGAGGCGCCAGCTGTGAGTCCAACTACTTTTGCGTCTATAAACCACTTAGGATTGATTTCTTTATCATCATTAATTAAATAAGCAGCAACACCTCTTCTTCTTGCTACTTCACAAAGGCGGTTAGAATTAGAACTTGTTGGATCCCCAACAACGAGCACTACATCTGCTTCATCTGTGATTTCCCTTAGAGCAAGTTGTCTATTTGTAGTTGCATAACAAATAGAGGAACTAGGCATCGTCTCTATTTGAGGAAATCTCTCTTGCAGCACCTGTGTAATATCTTTGACATCATCGAGACTAAGTGTGGTTTGTGTAAGATAGACTAATTTGTCTTGTGGTGTAAAGAGAAGCGCTGAGACATCATCTACAGACTCTACAATCGTAGTCTGATCTTTTGCAACACCAGCTGTTCCTATTGTTTCTACATGGTTTTTATGCCCAATTAAAATAATATGATATCCCTTTTGAGCGTAGCGTTTTGCTGCAGAATGTACTCTAGTGACTAGTGAACATGTTGCGTCGATCTCTATCAAACCTCTCTTTTTTGCATCTTCCTTGACCTGTGGGGAGACACCATGGGCAGAATAAATGAGCCTAGCTCCCATAGGAACATCTTTCAAGTCCTCAATAAAAATAGCCCCCTTTTCTTCTAAAGATTTTACTACATGTTTATTGTGAACAATCTGATGCTTTACATAAATTGGGGCACCATAAATTTCAAGCGCCTTTTCTACCGTTTCTATTGCTCTGACAACACCAGCGCAAAATCCCCTTGGAGCAGAGAGTAAAAGTTTCATTTTCTTTCCTTTTTAAGGAAAGAATCGTATTACGAATATCCGTTATTTTACAACCATTAAAATCTAATATTCAACGTTATGGTTTTTATTTTAAACAATACAATGTCATTACATGGCAGATGTTATTGCTTGCGATTATTTTTTAAGGTATCTAATTTTTGATTAATTAAAAGAACGTTAATTCGCTCTTCTCCTAAAAAGCCAAGCATCTTATTTTGCGTGCACTCCTCTATTAATTTTTTTATTGTCTCTTCTGGCAATTGCCTTGCTTTTGCAATGCGATGCAGTTGCAATATAGCATTTTGCACGCTGATATGAGGGTCTAGTCCACTTGCTGATGCAGTTACTGCATCAATAGGAACATTCTGTTTTTGGTTTAATTTATTCTCTTTTCTGTAAGCGCTTGCATAAGATCTGATATTCGTTATCAACTTTTTCGATGTAGGCCCTAAATTTGATCCGGATGAATTAGAGGCGTCATATCCATTTTTTCCTGCAGCTGAGGGTCTTGGATGAAAATATTTTGGACTGTGAAAGTTTTGACCTATTAACTCTGATCCTATCGGGGCGTTACTTTTGTTAAAAACAAGGCTACCATCTGCCTTATGCGAAAAGAAAACTCTACCCAATCCAAATACAATTAAAGGGTAGATACCACATAAAACGACCATAAAACATACTGTCAACTTGATAGCTGTTATTAAATCTTTTAAGAATTTCATATTATACCAAGCCAAAGGTTACTAGGATCATATCGATTAATTTTATGCCAATAAACGGCAGTATGATGCCACCTAGGCCATACACAAATAAGTTTTTATTCAGAATGGATACGGCATCTTTTACAATGAGTTTTACCCCTCTAAATGCAAGTGGTATCAAAAAAACAATAATGAGTGCATTAAAAATCACAGCACTTAACACAGCGCTGCTCGGTGTAGCTAGCTTCATAATGTTAAACGCTTCAAAAAATGGAAAATAAGGAATGAGCATGGCAGGTATGATTGCAAAATATTTAGCTACATCATTTGCAATACTAAATGTTGTTAGAGCACCTCTTGTCATTAACATCTGCTTACCAATTTCAATGATCTGAAACAGCTTGCTTGGATGAGAGTCTAAATCGATCATATTAGCTGCCTCTTTTGCAGCCTGCGTACCTGCATTCATCGCAACACCAACATCTGCTTGAGCAAGAGCCGGCGCATCATTCACTCCATCTCCTGTCATAGCCACCATTTCTCCACTTTCCTGAAAACGACGCAAATGATCCAGTTTGTCTTCTGGTGATGCTTCCGCAATAAAGCCATCTACCTTAGCCTCTTTTGCAATGCTAGCAGCTGTTACTTTGTTGTCACCTGTAATCATCATGGTTCTAATTCCCATTTTACGAAAACGATCAAACTGCTCTGCTATTCCCATTTTAATTACATCTTTTAGGAAAATAACACCCATGATGCTCTTGTTTTTTGCTAAAATAAGAGGGGTACCTCCGTGCTCCGCTATACCATATACGACACTCTTTAAATCATCTGGAAGAGACATCCCTGTAAATTTTTCTATCGCATCTTTTGATCCCTTCCGATAATGATCAGATCCAATATCAATACCACTCATCCGTGTTTGTGCGCTAAATGGGATAAAATCCATGCTGATTTTATCGTTGTGCATATAATGCGGATGTCTTTTATGGATAAGTTCGATAATACTTCGTCCTTCGGTTGTTTCATCTAAAATAGAGGTCATATAGCAAAGTTCTACAAATTCCTCTTCAGACACTCCTTTTGTAGGAATCAAAGAGTCTGCTCTGCGATTTCCCCATGTAATCGTACCTGTTTTATCGATTAAAATCGTATCGATGTCCCCGGATGCTTCCACAGCGCCCCCACTCATTGCAAGAACATTTTTTTGCATGAGCCTGTTGATGCCTGCGATACCAATTGCACTGAGCAGTCCCCCAATTGTTGTAGGAATAAGACAGACAAGTAGTGCCACTTGCATGGCAATAGGTATCATAATATGATAATAAAACCCAAAAAGCTGAAGAGTGATAATCATAACTAAAAAAACGAAGGTGAGCCCAGAGAGTAAAATATTAAGAGCTATTTCATTAGGCGTTTTTTTTCTCTCTGCCCCTTCAATAAGATAGATCATTTTATCTAAAAACGTATCTCCCGGATCTGCGGTAATCCTGATTTGAATCTCATCGGATAAAACCTCTGTTCCAGATGTTACAGCGCTCTGATCTGTACCCGATCCTCTAATTACAGGTTCAGACTCTCCAGTAATAGAAGATTCATCAATCGATGCAAGGCCATGAATAATTTCTCCATCTCCCGGAATAAGTTCTCCGGCTCGAACAAACACAACATCACCTTTTCTTAACAACTTTGCATCTATTTGGGTAATGGTGCCATCCTCTAGCATCTTACTTGCAATCGTTTGCACCCTAATACTTTTCAGAGCGTCTGCTTGGGCTTTATTTCTACTTTCTGCGATAGCTTCTGCAAAGTTAGCAAACAAAACAGTAACCCAAAGCCATAGTGAAACATGCAATGTAAAGGGGTGAAGGGTCTCATACATAAAAATCGCTTCAAATGTCGTAATAGCAGCCCCAATCTCTGTGATAAACATGACAGGATTTCTCCAAAGGAAAAAAGGATTTAGCTTTTTTAATGCATGGATTGCAGCTACAGCAAACATATTAGAAGTAAAGGATAGTTGTGTCTTCATATTAAAATAATGTTAAATTATTCATAAAAAATTGCTCCATGATGGGGCCCATTACTAAAGCTGGCAAAAAGCTTAAAGCTCCAATCAAGATAATTATTCCCATCAATAGCAGCGTGAAGGTGACTCCAGCTATCGGAAAGGATGAAGAGGTAATAGGAGACTTCTTTTTGCCTGCAAAGGATCCTGCTAGCGCTATAACTGGAATAATCATACAAAAGCGTCCGACCAACATTGCAAGACCAAGGGTGATATTCCATATAGGTGTATTTACAGATAAACCTGCAAAAGCGCTCCCATTATTACCCGTTGTTGAACTATAGGCATATAATATTTCACTAAGTCCGTGGGGGCCAGTATTTCCAAGTGCCCCGACCCCCCATTTACTCACACATGCTATTGCTGTAAATCCAAGTATCGACAAGATAAATGGAAGTATGGTGAAAATAGAGAGTTTTACATCAAGACCGGTTATTTTATTGCCAAGGTATTCTGGTGTTCTTCCAATAATTAGTCCTGCAGTAAAAATCGCAAGGATAATAAAAATAAAAATGCTGTAGAGTCCAGCGCCAACACCTCCCCATACAATTTCCCCAAGCTGGATATTCAACATGGGGATAAGTCCTCCAATCGGAGTATAAGAATCGTGCATAGAGTTGACCGCACCATTGGATGCTGCTGTGGTAGATGCAGCAAAAAGAGTGGAATCAAAAACACCAAAGCGCTGTTCTTTCCCCTCCATATTGCCAATCGTAAATTCTACACCATCTTTAATAATGTTATGGTTTCCTTTTCTTTCGCAGGTACTACAAATAATAACACCCATGACAAAAAGTATTGCCATTGCAGTGTAAATAGACCATCCATGCGCCTTATATTTTAATTCTCTACCAAAATAATAGAGCTGCGCTGCTGGAATAGCCAAAATAGCAAGTATCTGAATAAAATTGGAAAGTGGAGTTGGATTTTCATAAGGGTGAGAAGAATTTGCATTGGTATATCCTCCCCCATTAGTTCCCAGTATTTTAATGGCCTCTTGTGAAGCAATGGGTCCTTGTACAATTACCTGAGTATCCCCTTCCATTGTTGTAGCGTGAACATAAGACTTAAAATTTTGTGGTACTCCTTGCGATATAAAAAATACACTTAAAATAATGGATAGTGGCAGCAATAAATAAAAAGAAATACGTACAAGATCTACCCAAAAGTTACCAATGACAGAACAGGTTTGTCTAACAATCCCTCTTGTAAGGGATGCTGCTACTGCAACACCTACTGCTGCAGAGACAAAATTTTGCAGAGTAAGCGCTACCATCTGGGAAAAATAAGACATGGTAGACTCCCCGCTATAGCTTTGCCAGTTGGTATTTGTCATAAAGCTCATAGAAGTATTAAAATTCAGATCTAAACTTATTGTCCCTAAATTGGCAGGATTTAGTGGAAGAACAGGTTGTGCAGCAAGAATAAAAAAAGTGACAATAAAACTTACCAAGCTAAAAACAACAACTCCTAATAAATATTCTTTCCAAGTTTGCTCTTTATCTTTATTTATTCCACAAATGCGATAGGTGAGATTTTCAAGTGGTTTAAAGAAAGAATCCAGGAATGTTTTACCTGTTGGATTTAACACTTGCGACATATAAATACCAAGCGGTTTTGTGATAGCGGTTAAAATTGCCATAAAGAGCGCAAGCTTAAACCAATCAAGTTCTCTCATAATTTCTCCGGCCAAATAAGTGTAATAATAAGATAAACAAGCGTGAAAACCGCAATAAGTCCTATGATGCAATTGAAAACCAACAAGCACCTCTATGTTGTCAATTTTCTCTTGAATAATACAACCAGGGATAAGTTGTCAAATTAAAAAAAACAGGTAGGTTAAGAAACATTTGAGGCGCATCTAAATCCGTACATATTATTGGTGGCGCCAGGATTGTTTCTATGTCTATGCGAACATCTGAGATCATCTTTCAAACTTTTCCAACATCCACCTCTCAACACGCGGTAGACCCCCTGATGGGGCCCTTTCGGATTTTGAGGTTCTTGATGCGATAGTTCGTAATAAGTGTAGTCATACCAATCATCACACCACTCATATACATTACCCGCCATATCATAAAGCCCAATGGCATTTGCCGGATAAGTGCATATTGGTGTGGTATCTGAGCTAAAATAATTTGCCTGATCTTTACTAATTTCAAATCCTGTTGGATAAATAGTGGCATCTTTCATCGATCTTGCAGCAACTTCCCATTCTGCTTCAAATGGCAGTCTTTTTCCTACCCATTTTGCATAAGCAGTAGCCCCATACCAGGTAACTCCCACAACAGGATGTTTGGTATAGCCAGATTCAATAACATATCGTCCGGCATTTCGATGAATACGAGAGTCGCGAAGGCGGATAATATCATTATTATTATGATCCTTTTCTCCACTCATCACTTCTAGAAACCGAACAAACTGTTCGTTTGTAACAGGATGGATATCAATGGCAAAACTATCGACATGAACTTTATGTGCAGGTCGCTCGTCGCGCGCTCCTTCATTAGAACCACGATAGAATGCCCCACCTTTAAGTACCATCATCTCAGACAGCAGCGGCTCTATAATTTTCTCTTCTTTTTCCTGTGGTTTATATGGAGCTACCATCACGTCCGATTGTAAATGAATTATTGGATCTGTTTCGTATGTTGGTTTTTGCAGTTTTTGTGGTTCAAGAATTGGCTTTAGTGTTTTTTCTACTACAGGCTTTGTCATTATCGATGCACTAGGGCGTATTTGTTGTGTAGGTTGCAGTTTTGGTTGTAATCTATCTGCAATAGAACCCTTATAGCGATCTTGCGGTGGTTGTTCCATAGACAGCGGTGGCGTTTCTTCTACTGTCTCTGTTATAGATCGTTTGTCTGTTTCATCAGGTTTTCTAACTGGAGCTAACTTTGGAGTAGTTATTCTCATATGAGATAAATCTTCGATAGAAACTTGCCTTGTATAATCTTCTTCTTTTGTTTGGTACTCTTCAAGCTGTGGATAGCTGATATCATCGAGCGCTTTTGCTATAGAAATAGGTCTTTTCTGCGGATCTTTTTGCATGCATCCTTTAATGAGTTCATCCCATAGCAGTAACAGAGAACTATTTATCTTGGATGGCATAGAAGGAATCCCTTCTGGATATTCTTTTGTGAGTAGCCAGTAAGTTAGTACACCAAAGGCATACACATCCGATGCAGGACTTGCCATCTGATTTTTCTTTTGCTCTACAGATAAAAAGTGATAACTAGTTAAAAAAGATTGATGCAGCGCGGGCAATATATCTTCTTTGGTACCGGCTTCATCAAAGTGAATAGAGAGCGCTGCAGCCATATTTTTATAAATATGAGAAAGCAAGTATCCTTCTCCAACAATAGACGCTAGGCCAAAATCAGAGACGAGTACATCAATGCCATGAGAGCTTTCTTTAATTAAAATATTACTTGGTTTTAACATGCCATGAACAACGTTTTTTTCATGAGCATAGTCAAGCGCTTTTGCTACTTGTGATAAAATATGCAGGTAATCCTTTTCTCCCATGCGATGCTGATTAGCTTTTACATAATCGCCTAAATGAACAGGTTGCTCTCCTGTCAATACAGAATCTGTCACAAGAAAATATTTACCACCTGCTTCTGACACATTGTGTAGCTTAACAATATTAGGATGTGTCAATAGCGCGATATCTTGAATATGTTTTTTAAAACGGTGGAGAAATTCACTATCTGCATTAATAGCAGTTGGCAATAATTTTAAGATGAACCTTCTTTTGATAAAGCGGTGTTCAACTAAAAAAACACTACCGAGTGGACCTTTCTCCATCTCTTTTATGATTTCATAATCTCCAAGAATATTTCTGCTCATATCAAATACTTAAAGGTAAGTTGTAAAAAAATTTGATCATATAAGGTTTAACTTTTAAATCAAGTAGATTATATCAGGTTCAAATATTTAGCAAAAAACCATGTCAGTACCAGTATCGCCGCGCAGACACCCGCCCACATTAAATTAGGTAACCACTTTACTCCACCACCTACACTACCCCTCACTTCTAGAGTGCCAATACCATATTCAAAGTGATGTTTGTCTCCCTTTGCTTCAAAAACATGAGGGTATTCTTTTATAACCTGTTCCATGTTCAATCCAAGAAACGATCCATACTGTTTCATGAAACCTATCATATAAACTTCTGTTAAAAACTTATCTGTTGATCCTTCTTCTATTGCTTCTAAGTATCCAGATCTGATTGATGTAGAATTTTCTATCTCTTTTAAACTAAGATTAAGTTCTATTCTTCTTTGTTTAAATTTTTTACCAATCTCTTTTACTTCAACGCTCATACTGCTGCCTTTGGCTATACACCTAAATCATGTAGGTTATATGATTTGACTAATTTCCTGTAGCTTTTTCTAATTAAAATCGCTATCTTTAATAGACAAAAGGAACTAAATGAATGTCTGATTGCTTTGTAACCACGATTGCTGGGAGCCTATTTCAGCGACTAAAAGAAGATCTGCAGCATCAGGGATTTACTATTTCCTGTCCTGCAAATACGGTTTTTTCTGCTAAAAAAACCGGTATTTCTATTTCTTTATATCAAAATGGAAAACTCACTGTGCAAGGCAAAAACAAAAAAGAGTGGATCGAGTTTTATCTAGAGCCTGAAATTCTACAGGATTTATCGTTTACTCATAAAGAAGCCTATGTTGATACGACACCTCGCATTGGTAGCGACGAAGCGGGAAAGGGCGATTTTTTTGGCCCTCTATGTGTTTGCTCCCTATTTTGCGACGAAGCAGGAATTAAACAGCTCGTGCAACTGGGCGTCAAAGATAGTAAAACACTATCCGATAATAAAATAATACAACTGGCTAAAGAGATCAAAAAAATAGCCCAATTTGATCGCATTTGTATCTCTCCAAGAAAATACAATGAGTTATATGAAAAGTTTAACAATTTGAATCATCTACTTGCCTGGGCCCATGCAAAAGCAATTGAAAATGTACATCTGAAAACAAACTGCTTTAAAGTAATCGTAGATAAATTTGCATCTCCCCTACTTATTGAAACAAATATGAAAAAGAAATCCCTTTCCTTGGATATTACGCAAATAGTAAAAGCAGAAAGCGATGTGGTTGTAGCTGCAGCATCTATTTTAGCAAGAGAGGGATTTGTACTGGCAATGGATAAACTCTCCCAAGATTATGATATGACAATACCAAAGGGAGCCTCCTCGCAAGTAATTGAAGCTGGCAAATTGTTTGTGAAGCGATTTGGAAGAGAGAGGCTTCCGGAAGTTGCAAAAATGCATTTCAAAACATCAACTGAAGTTTTAGAGGTTTTATGAAGAAGTACCTTGCACCCATCTTTATTTTTTTGACTCACATTGCTATTGCACTTGACTTGTCCCACTTAAATGACTACATGTTTTTCAATGGAAAAAATCACATTGAACTGGAGGGCTACGGCAACTGGGTAGCGCCTACGCCACTTACACAAGAGGGTTTTGAAGGCACATCTCTTCACTATTCAGAATCTGGAGCCTCGGGCTACGCCGGCTGGTACCCAAATAAAGACAACACACTCTCTCTGCAAGCAGGCTACTCCAGAATGCATATCAATTGGCCTCAAAACCCTATTTTCCACAAAAAAAACTTTAACGATTTGGTTCTCTCACTCGCATGGATCTCTGATTCCGTTCCCAACTGGAGATGGGTGATGGATGTCGGAGCTCACATTGATACAGAGTTTTTTAACTTTGCAAAACACACCTTTTATACAGGTTTTTTATGGGGAAGATTTGCTTATAAACCATATATGGGTATTCATTATGGAGTATTAGGCCAAGTAGGTGTAAAGGGATATTCTGTTCTTCCAATAATCGGAATTGACACCTTTTTATCTAATCGCATTCAACTGGCCGCCGTATTTCCTTTAGATACTGCCATTTATTATTACTTCACAAGAAATTGGAAAATGGCACTCAAATGGAGGTCTTTTGGTGGATGGTACAGATCCAATCATCGCGTTAGTAATGATGAGCCAGTACCGGGAGCTCTCGTTAACCTCTACTCTAGTGGATTTGATGGTGGCATCTATTATGACAATTATGAATTAAACGTTTGTGCCTTTGGCGGATATGATATTGGCGGTTGGATGTTTACACAAAAACCAGATAAAACCGACGGTAAATATTTTCACTTTGGTGGAGCCCCCTATGTGGGAGCAAAGTTAGAGTTCGCTTTCTAAGAACCTGTTTAATAGATTCTACATCTAATCTCATATTGATATTTACTGCATACAATATTTGTAAAAATTAGGCTAAAGAAATCTTTAGCCTAGTGTTTTTCTTATTATTTATTAATTATTATTTTAAAAACTCAAAAGAATTCACAAAATAGTTGTATCTATCTTCATTGTAATGTTGCATTTCGCACTCCATTGCAATGAGATAAAGATGATTGTTAGCCATGATTGCTCTTCCTTTAAAAAATACACCTTTTGTGCGAATAAAAAAATCTAGAGCCTTATGTCCATTAATCTCTGAGATGTCTGCAAAAATCAATTTGTTATTCGGATTTTGCGATAAAATACCGTTTAAGAAATTTTCTAAATTCATTTCTGCATAACCATCCATCCCTTGGACAGGATATTCTGCAATCAACATCATAAAAACTGCTTCGCCTTCAAATCCAGAAACGTAGACATCATATTGCAGATGTGTATTTTGCTCCGGCACTGGCATTAATTGTTGCATATGCTCCGGCACAGATGGGAATAGAATTTTACAATTCCCCTCTTTTGAATAGGTTGAAAGCCAGCTAGTTGCTTGAGCATTTGCAGTAAAAGCTACTACAGGCAACGTAATTGCTAATGTTGTAAACAACATCCGTTTTATTAAATTATTCATATTACCTCTTTTATTATAAAATTAACGTCGCTACTGTAGTGCTTTTTAATAACACGTACGTAACAAGAACACATAAAACTAAAATTATAAACCATAAAACACAGACAATCACAAAGTTAAGAAGAGACATCCATGCAGAGCATCCTTGCGCCTCACCATATGCATGCAATAAGATAACAAGTCCCCATACTCCGAGCACCAATTGTAAGATGCTCACTCCCTGTAAAATCATCGCATCTGTTTTTGGAAGTTGTTTCAGCATAAAATCTTGTGTAAAAATCTGCGTCCCATAAAGAACCATTAATAAAATCCAACTAAGAGCTGTAACAATACTAGTAACATTAGACCAGGTAACGGCGCCTCTTACGTCATAAAAGGAGCCTCGTCCTTTAAATAATTTTCCGATCCAGTAAAATAGTCCGCTGGAAATAGATATTGTAATAAACCCAAATGGAAATGCCAAAACAATACTGGCAATCAAAATAGCAAGCAGAGAGTAACTGCTACCAAGAAACATGGATCTGGCTATATTGAGACACATAACAAATCCATAAACAAAACAAATTCGTTTAAACCCATAGCTTTTATTTGTAGCCAAAATAGCTGATATTGTTTGTCTTGGTGCAAACCAAATCTTCCACCAGGGATTTATCTTTTTTTCATCCATTTTCTTCTAACGAGTCTCCTCGTCGCCTCTATTTTTTTGTTTTATGATTTCTATCCTTAATCTATAATTAAGTTTTGAATTTGACAACTTATTAATTAAAAAAATTAAACAAATCTTAATTAAGTCACTAAAAATAATTGGCGTTTATTTTGAAAATAATAAAATGAATAATAAATAAAGTGTTGCGGCTTGATTTTAATGAAAGGATTAGACTCTAAATGATTCTATTGGAATATCTTCCATTCTTTTATGACAGGTTAGTATTCTTTCCAAATCAGATCGTGCTCTTGTTAAATCTTCGGTTGCAATCAACTCATCTATAATCACTTGAAAAAATCTATTTGTATTGCTTCCAAAAAAGGATAGTGCATTATCTTGCATAATTTTAAATGCTTCCCTAGCCGAGACGACCAGTGCATATATATCAGAGTCCTTACCCGGGTACCTTCTTATATAATAAAGAGGAGATATGTGATCGACAGTCCCTCGTATTGTTTTTTTATCAAATGCTAGCAAAAATGCTAAAAATTTCTCTTGTGAATTTGCGCATAATGATATGGCATCACCCCCCTCATTCACCGCTGCTTGTATTGCTAAAAACCTCGCTTCTGTTATCAGACTCTGCTGCAATAGTTTGTTTTTATACGATACTGTAGCAGGATACCAGCTCTCTGCTTCCGACTGAATATCGCTTAACTCCAGTAGTAAAGAGAGGAACCACTCGTTTGTTTTTAGATCCTCTAAGATGGCTGCTATACCATATCTTTCTTCTAAATCTATTTTCACCCTAGAAGTTTTTTCCTTTGCCTCAAGAATTTTTATACACCCTCCAAAATCTGCCAAACGCCCCACCCATCCGCTTGCTGTGCGTTTTATCGATATATTTTCCGGTTTTATATCAGCATGAACCTCATCGTTGGAAAATATCTGCTCTAAAGTAGCGCAGACATTAATAAGAGAACTAAGGACTATCTCCGGCAAAGAAAACTTCTCTGCCATGCTTAAACGGTTTACAATCGTCATCAAGTTTCCATCACATCTATTTTGAAAAAAGAAAGCCCTATCACCAGCAGTATAAGCACCACAATATGGATCTACTCCATGATCTTGATATCTCAGAAGAGTTCTCCCCTCTTTTTCTATCATCTCTGTTAGCTCTCTTCTTCTTTCCGGCGCCTCTATATTTGGCACATGAGCAACTAACTGGGAGCATCCACTAGTGAAGACCTGTACCACCGGATATACAGACTTGGTGACCCCTGAATCTAATATGATATTAGGAACTACATATACTTTGCCATCTGCTTTAAGAATATCACATGGTGATTGCACCGTCCAGGGACGCGCACAACACCAGGAAGAGTCACATCGCACCCTCGTTCCTCTAGGGATAAATGCATCATGTGCAGCGCTAGCAAGGAGTAGATTCGAGACAGTAGCTATCTGACTCACTGTAGCATCTGACATTTCATCATCATGCAAAGAAGTCCCTTCCACCGATTTTTTGATCGCTTGCACTACTCGATATTGAAAATCATTTTGATGATAAGTAGACACTCCAAGCCAAATAAGCCCCACAGGGAAAACAATGGTAGCAAGAGTTACAGAAACAACATCACAACAAGAAAAGGGTGTCGGAGTGAGTTGATCAACAACAGCTATGGGGCCCCGCCGAGCTACAACATCCATACGAACCAAGAATTTAATTAACAAGCACGAGTGTATGCGAGGATTCTTTATTAATCAAATCTTTAGTTAATGTTTTCTTTAAGAAAAGTAGATCTAATCTTTAAAAACCAATAGAATCGAAGAGACCAAAGACTGGAAAAACCAATAATAGCGTATACAAAACGAGCGGTCCAATTGGTGTTGCCATGGCAAAGCCAAGCTACAATATCAAATTGAAACCAACCCCAAAATCCAGCATTTAAAGCCCCAAATACCGACAGAATTAATGCAAATATTGTTATTTTCTTCATTTCGTCTCCTTTAAGTTTCGTAGTGTTTGAAAAGGCCTTGACAATCAAAATTATCGATAGCTAAACTAGTAAATCTCGATATTACATTGGAGCAAAGATTGGACAAATCAGACATCAAAGACTTATCTAAACTATGTAAAATAAGCATATCTGATGAAGAGGCCTCCTCTTTATTGAAAGATCTGCAATCCATACTAAACTATATGCAATTGTTAAGTGAAGTTAGCACGGACCTTGTAGCACCATGTTATCAGGTTGTTCCCTTTAAAGAAAATGTTTTTGCTGATGATGAAGTAGGTGATTTATTAGATGCAACAGAGTATCTAAAAAACGCTCCTGCTCATGTTGGCAATCTAATTAAGACTCCACCTGTTATTAAATTCTAAGGTTTTATGATATATACAAAATCAGCATCCGAACTGAACAAACTATTCCTAGCAGGCTCTTTAACAGCAGAGGAAATTACTCTTCATTTTTTACAAAGAACTAACAAGTTCAATAAGGAGCTTGGGAGTTTTGTTACTCTCCTTGAGCAAGAATCGATTGAAAAAGCACGATTGCTTGATAAGAGAAGAAAAAAAGGGGAAAGACTTGGAAAATTCGCCGCCGTCCCTGTTGCGATAAAAGACAACATACACATTAAAGGGGTTAAAACTACCTGCGCTTCAAAGTTTTTAGAAAATTATCATGCTTTATTTGATGCAACAGCAATTAATCGGTTAAAAAACGAAGACGCTATCTTTATTGGAAAGACAAACCTGGACGAATTCGCGATGGGATCATCTACCGAACACTCTGGGTTTTTTCAGACAAAAAACCCTTGGAACCTACGTTGCACCCCAGGTGGTTCTTCTGGAGGATCTGCCGCTGCTGTTTGTGCAAGACTGTGTCCTATTGCCTTTGGATCTGACACAGGAGGATCCATTAGACAACCAGCCGCCTTTACAGGAACTGTTGGCTTTAAGCCAACATATGGTAGGGTCTCCAGATACGGACTTGTTGCATTTGGCTCATCGTTTGATCAAATAGGTCCTATTACAACAACCGTAGAAGATGTGGCTCTTGCCATGGAAGTCATCGGGGGCAACTGCTCTCACGATGCTACATCGCTACCAGATCCAAATCCTATTTATACAAAAGAACTCTCGCTATCCATTGGTGGAAAAACAGTTGGCATCGACTATTCTACTATCCAGCACCTGAGCGGCGATGAAAAAAAACTATTCGAAGATAGCATTGCCGTCCTTAAAAAATTGGGATTGAACATTAAAGAAATCAACTTACCATCCCTGAAGTACTCTGTTGCAATGTACTATATACTAGCAACAGCAGAAGCATCTACCAATCTAGCTAGATTCGATGGCATTGGTTTCAGTAAACGCAGCACAAGAGCTCAAACACTCGATGAAGTGTATGAATTTTCCAAACATGATGGATTTGGTCCAGAAGTTAGAAGAAGAATTCTACTTGGCACTTATGTACTATCTGCCGGATATCAGGATGCTTTTTATGTAAAAGCACAAAAAGTAAGAACTCTCATGATCAAAGAATTTGAGCAAGCTTTTCAGCAATGCGACATCATTTTAATGCCAACGAGTGCATCTACTGCATTTGAGCTCGGTTCGATACAAGATCCTCTCCAAATGTATTTGCAAGACATCTATACTATTAACGCTAATTTAACCGGTATGCCGGCAATCAGCGTGCCTTGCGGCTTTGATAGCAAAAAACTTCCCTTTGCTATTCAATTTATTGGACCTCAAAAAGAAGATGCTAGAGTTCTTCGCTTTGGTTATCATTTTGAACAATACCTCTCTAACCGTGAAACTATTCCCCCTAACTATGTACAATGAGGCAATATGACTGATATTTCATACGAAAACTTTGAGCCTGTAATTGGACTAGAAATTCACGTCCAGTTAAATACAAGAACCAAATTATTTAGCAGAGCTCCCAACTTTTTTGGAGCTGAACCTAACACCAATATTGGTATTGTAGATACAGGACAGCCAGGATCGCTTCCCGTCCTGAACCGAGAAGCAGTAAAAAAAGCAGTAATGCTTGGTCTTGCCGTAAATGCAACCATTTCACCTCTCAGCAGGTTTGATCGAAAATCTTATTTCTATCCAGATAGCCCCCGTAATTTCCAAATTACACAATTTGCGCAGCCTATTGTTAAAGGCGGGTCCATTAAGGTAAAAATAGAGGGTAAAGAAAAAGAGTTTTTTATCAGCCACGCGCATTTAGAAGACGATGCCGGTATGCTGAAACATTTTAATCATTTTGCCGGTGTTGACTATAATAGAGCTGGAGTTGCGCTCATTGAAATTGTATCTAAACCATGCATGCACTCTCCCAAAGAGGCTTCCTTATATGCCCAGGCCATTCGAGCCATTATGCTTTATCTTGACGCTTCTGATTGTAACATGGAAGAAGGCTCACTCCGTATTGACGTAAATGTCTCTGTGAGAAAAAAAGGGGAAACGACCTTACGCAATAAGATAGAGATTAAGAACATGAACTCCTTTACCAACCTTGAACTTGCTCTTGAATCAGAGATTAAAAGACAAGTTCGCCTTTATGTGACCCATCCTAATGAAAATTGGGATGTGCTGATTCCAAGTGCAACCTATCGATTTGATATAGAAACAAATCAAACGGTCATGATGAGAAAAAAGGAAAGAGCAGACGATTATCGCTACTTCCCTGAGCCAGACCTGCCACCTATTCATATATCAGCTGGTTATATTGAAGAAATTCGCAAGAACCTTCCAGAACTTCCGCTAGAGCGCTTTAATCGTTACGTAGACAAACTACAGCTTGGCGAATATTTTACATCCTTACTGATCAATGACAAACCTCTCTGCGATTTATTTGAAGAAGGGCTAAAATACACACCTCATGCAAAATCCCTTTGTAATTGGCTTACTGTTGAATTTGCAGGACGCATTAAGGAGACCAACAAAACACTCATCCAGCTTGGTATTTCTATTAAGCATGTAGCTGAGCTTGTTAACCTGATCGAAACAAGCGTTATTACCGGTAAGATTGCAAAAATGGTAGCAGATAACATGCTACAGCAACCCGG
>JACRBE010000059.1 GCA_016213235.1 Chlamydiales bacterium
CAATACGACATCAAAGTGCTCACAAGTTCCTAGTTGTATCAGGTCTTTTAAATCAATAGGGCGATTAAGGAAAATGATATTGTTTAAGTTTGTATTATCTTCACAAATGGACTTTAATTGATCTCCAATAAGCGGATAGGTTGGGTTATTACCTTCAAGCATTACACAGACAGATTTGCGAAAATCACCAGCAGCTTTAAGAGAGTAATAACCTTGAGCGGCACCGATGTCTAATAATGTAAACGGTCTGGTATACTGCTGCAGAACTTTTTTAATTAAAAGATAGCGTATCTCACAATCATGATGATTATTTGTTGCCGATTTTACAACATCTTCATTTATAATAATATCTTGGTATTGCTCATAACCAAATTTAGTGATATCAATAAAACAAAAACTATTTGTTGTTATTATTAAACAAAAGCATAAAAAAATGGGTCGTAGCATACTTTCCCCTTAACTTAAATGAGAAACAAAAGTAACCTACCATGTAGGAAAGTTATTTATAAATATAAAATGTGATTTTATCTATGCCAGCATTGAGAGTGGGCGGTGTAATCCAGCTAGTATTTTTCTATATTGTATTTTCATATAATTTTCTATTCAGCGTTGAAGTTAATAAGGTGGTCATTTGGGGGCATAAACTTCATACCCATACACATTCTTATATTCATTATGGATTTTATAAGGCATTTAAACATCTTGGATATAAAACGCTTTGGCTGGATAATACAAGTGATATATCAAATCTGGATCTCTCCCAGACATTGTTTATTACAGAGCACCAGGTCGATCAATGCATCCCGCTTCGAGAAGATTGTTATTATGTTGTGCATTGTTCATCAGATGCAAAATATGATCATATAAAAGAGATAGATCATTATGTTGATTTAAAAGTATACAAAAACATTTTTCTTCATTCAGCTACTTTAATGCAGGTAGAGCCATATATTTATTATGATTTACCAAACCAAACATTAATCATGCCTTGGGCTACTGATTTACTACCTGAAGAGATTGAACAAAACAAGAAGTTAACGCCTTTATTAAAATTAAAGCCGGTATTACGCAATAAAAAAATATACTGGGTAGGGACTCTTGGAGGAGGGAAATTTGGTAATCACCTAGAATTAGGTGGTTTTATACGGGCATGTAAGCAGCAACACATTCCATTTATTCATTCAGATCCTTGGGCTTCTCCAGTTAGTGCTGAAGATAATCAACGCCTAATACAACGCTCATATCTTGCTCCAACTATTTGCGGAGGAATGCAACTACAACACGATTATATTCCATGTAGAATTTTTAAAAATATTAGCTATGGGCATATAGGTGTCACGAATTCAAAAGCCGTATATAATCTTTTTAATAAAAAAATAGTGTATAATCCGGACACTTTTCAGCTTTTTTTTGATGCACAAGCTAAATTAATGGAAGGAAATGTTGAAGAGTTTTATGAATTAATGGATTTTGTTAAAGAAAAACACACGTATCTTAACCGTATTCAGCATATCCTTAATTTTATTGCGCTGTTAGAACATCACCCAGATTAATATACAACAACCTTGTATGTTTCGTTATTTTACTAAAACATCATTTTTTGCATCAAATAGGGCATTCCGAAGTAAAGATTGTGGTGTAACTTTTTAAAAACAAAAATTATTTATAAATATAAAAACACGAATAATTTATACTGTAATCATTTTTGTAAGACATTACGTAAGTTATGGTTAATTTAAATCCTGAGCAAACAAAAGCCGTAGAACATATCGAAGGTCCGCTGTTGGTACTGGCCGGCGCCGGATCTGGCAAGACAAGAGTGGTGACGGCTAGAATCATTCATTTAATAGATCTCGGAGTGCCATCGTCTGATATCGTAGCTTTAACATTTACCAATAAAGCTGCTGAAGAAATGAAATTAAGAATACTTAAGTCTCATCAGCATAGGGTATGGGTCTCTACCTTTCATTCATTATGTGCAAATATTTTAAAAGAGTCTATTCATCATTTGGGATATAAAAACACCTTTTCCATTTATGATGAACAAGATAGCGAATCAGTCATTAAACATATTCTTCAATCGTTTGATGTTAAAATAGAAAAAAGTCTAATAAAGACAATAAAGCAATTTATTTCGAATGCGAAAAATCATTTTCTTGGTCCAGAAGATATAAAAGAGATGGATTCTGTTGGGGATATTGCGATTAAGCGAATATATACACAATACCAACAAGCTCTTAAAGAATATAACGCTCTTGATTTTGATGATTTACTATTTTTAACTGTGCAATTATTTAGAGAGCATCCAGATGTTCTTGCATATTATCAAAAAAAGTGGCCCTTTCTATTGATTGATGAATATCAAGATACAAACCATGCACAATATCTCATTGCAAAGATGATTGTAGAAAAAAGTCATAATATTTTTGCAGTAGGAGATCCCGATCAGTCGATTTATTCCTGGAGGGGAGCCGACATTAATAATATTTTACGTTTTAAAGAAGATTTTCCAGGTGCTACGGTAATTCAGTTAGAGCAAAACTATCGAAGTACCTCCAATATATTAAATGCTGCCAACTCGTTAATTAAAAAGAATACAAAGCGATATGACAAGAACTTATGGAGTACGTTAGGAGAAGGGGATAGAATTGTATTTAAACAACTGGATAATGACATAGAAGAAGCCAGGTTTGTTGTTAACAAGATTAAAGATTATCATAAAAATTATCATGCATCTTTTAATGAAATAGCGATTTTTTATCGCACCAACGCGCAATCTCGTATTTTTGAAGATTATTTATTAAAGGAGAATATTCCCTACAAAATTGTTGGTGGTGTTTCTTTTTATGATAGGAGGGAAATTAAAGATTTGATAGCCATTTTGAAATTGCTTGTTTCTCCTGATGATTTTGTCTCTTTTATGCGAGTGATTAACATCCCAAAACGGGGAATAGGAACAGTAGCAATAAAAAAAATTCAGGAGATCGTGTCCGTTTACAACATCCCTGTGATTGATTTTTGTAGAAGGGTTGCAAGCAATGAGATGAATAAGAGCGGGCTTTCTGCAACACAGAAAACCGGTATTATAGATTTCATGCAAGCATTTAGTCAGGTGCAAAGCTCATCTAAAAAAAATAGCGCTATTGATGAAATAATTAAGAATATTATCAATCAATTTCAGATCCTCAATTATCTAAAAGAGGATCCGGAGACATTTGAAGATAGAAAAGCAAACATGGATGAGTTTATTACGAAGGCAACAGAGTATAAACTGCTTTCTCCGGAAAAATCTTTGAAAGATTTTTTAGAAGATATCTCACTGAACAAAGCTGCAATCGAAAATACAAATGCAAATGATCAAATTCAGCTAATGACCCTACATAATAGTAAAGGGCTAGAATTTGATTTGGTATTTATGTGTGGTATGGAAGAGGATTTATTTCCTCATGTGAATGCCAGAGATTCTTTTGATGATATTGAAGAAGAGAGAAGGCTTTGTTATGTTGGAATGACAAGAGCAAAAAAACATTTGTTTTTAACAGCTTCTAAATACCGAGTACAGTGGGGTGTGCCAAAATATACAAGAATGTCGCGATTTATTTCTGAAATTGATCATAACTTTATTTCTGCACAGCAACATATTGCAATAGCCAGTGATGATGAGGAAGGATTTGCGGTGGGATCTAATGTATTTCATGCAACATTTGGCAAAGGTACCATAAAAAAGAAATACAATACCTCTTTAGGGATCACTTACGATGTGTATTTTCTTGAAAGCTGTTCTTCTAAGACACTTGTTGCAAAATATGCAAAATTAACGCTCATTAATCGACTTATAACCAACTGATGCCAAAACAGCAGACGAGAATGTTCTTTAAAGAATATCAAATCTAAACCTCTATTAAAGAGCAGGAGAATCTCTCTATGATTTAGAAGCAAAGTGTTGTCTTTTTGCTTCTTCTATTTTTTCAACCCAATATTTCATATAAAGTTTTCTCATATCGTACTTTTTATTTTTGATTTCTTGATATTTTGCATTAAGAAAATCTTCTGTGACGTCACTCCAATCATCTACTATTAATATAGGCAACCCTTGGCACAAACCATCTAAGGCCGAAGATTTAACAATCGGAATAGCTCCGACTAGCAAAGCCTCCCAATGTCTATAACAATCAAGCATATCGCCCCAAGGAGAGAGTACAAATTTATGATTCGCCATTTCTTCCATATAATCTCTGAAAGGCTTTGGATTGGATGCTGTGACATATGACATGCTTGCAAATCTGTCATGTATAGCCCCCCGCCCATCATATCTTCCAGGATGAACGGTAAAATTCATATATAGAAGATTTGTTTTAGGTTTGGTCTTAAGTTGTTCAAAATATAGGTTTATTTTCTTTCTCTGAAAAAATATATTTTCATCTCTGAGTATTCCAAGAGGGATAATTGTGCATTTTGGAAACAATATAGCATCACGGTTACAGTTTGCAAACCATGCAATCAACTTCGGATCATTAATATATTTCAAATCTCTCATTGTAGGTCCATGATACAGTGTAACTAGAATATAAGGATTTTTGATTCTTGGATGAATTTCTTCAAAAAAACTATCAATACTATAAGCCGTAGCAAATATTACACTTCCTTCAGGAACTTGTTCTGGTTCAAAAGGAGTTGCATTTTTAAAATTATGGGCTGCGCCATCTGAATGATTTGCGTAAGCAAAGTCACAGATATTCATCCAAGTCCACCGTTGAACAAATATTTCTTCCAAATTTTCATTTTTTATTTTTGGGAATAAACTATTGGACTCTGCAAATCCATAAATGGTTGTTATAAGAAGTAATGCTACAAATAAGTTCTTCATATTTTTTCTGATCTGTTATGGCGGCAAGGCCATGTGATATTGTTTTTTGGCAAATAAATAGATTGAATATATGGATTAAAAAAAGTCACGAAATCAGCGATATTACTTGACGAATGAATAAATAAGTCGCACTTTGAAAGCAACAAACAATCCATAAGAACCCCTTTTCCTCCAAAATAAGCTGGTTTTTTGCGATGGAATTCAGCTGGATGAGTCTTCCAATAATCAGCACTACCATAGATTAGATGAGGTTCTTCACGATAGTTACTTCGAAAAGCAGGAATGTGTAAAGCAATACCAGGAAAGTATTTATCAAACTGCTGCACCACATAATGGCTATCTGTAGCCAGGAAAATTCTAATATTATTTTTTCCCTTTTCTTGTATTAACCTTTTGGTTTCTAGAATATAATCTTCAACTGTTGGCGTTCCTTTAGGAGATTCCATAGCGTGGTCACACCCATAACGGACATGAACGCCTATGCAGTAATATCTTTCCATATTTTTTTCATAAAACCGGTCTGTTTCATTAAGAATCTCATCTTTCACTTTGATATGCTTTTTAATCACATCATGAATAGCCAATCTATAAGGGAAATATTTATCATAAGACATCCACTGTTCAATACAACCTTGATCGTGCAGTGCGTGATATGATGAACCAGAAATAAGCTTATTGGAGATTTCTATATCTAGGGAAATTTCCTTATTGATCAAGATAGAATCGAAATAAAGATCCCATCCATTCTCATGAGGGTTATTCTTAAAAGGGAAAAATTCTTGAGTCCAATCAACATAAATTCTCTGTAAATTTTTATGATCAAAAAAGATAATATTATCTACTACCTTATGAAGTTCAGCAAAGAATCCGGCTCCCAAATGAGAACAAATTGTTAATTCTGCAGGAAGGCACTCTTGAGTTTGTTTTGCAAATCCGCATATAGAAAGCACCAGAAATAGCAGGTAATGGTTTTTTATGACCAGTTTCTTCATAATTACTGCCCCTTAACAAATGGCACACCGGGGATCTTATACTATGATTTTCTAAAATTTCAAGGCATTATTTGAATGCTCATTAAATTTGAGAGCAAAAGATCTTGGGTTGTTGATAGCAAATTAATTTAAAATCGCACAGACGTTTCTTTACATAACTTTAGGAGTGTTATAATTAAAAAAACATTGCTTGTGAATTAGTGAATTTCCTAATCTTAAAAATTATAACCAAAGTTTTTTATGAAAAAACTACTATTCTTGTTAATTTTTCCCTGCTTAGTGTTTTCCTTAGATAAGGATTACATCATCATTACATTAGGAGAAAACTGCGTTGTTACAGGGAGTATGGAATTACTTAAAATTAAACAAGAATCCTATCCTTTTGAATGGAATATTTGTAGTTTTTCTTCTGTATACGAATGCATAAAAGATGATTTCAAAGATTTTACGAATCCTGATTATTTTACTCCATATATAGACAATCGAAGCCCCGTTAATAGATATGGTATTTGCCTTGCTCATAATTTTCCAATCGTGCTTGTTGGCATAAACAAGGAAGGAATCGAGGTTTATAAACTAGATCCCAACTGGCGACACTACTTGCCAGCTGTACAAGAAAAATATCAACGTAGAATAGATCGATTTCGACATGCATGTCTTTCTGATAAAAAGGTTTTCTTTATTCGATATCCTGGTGTGTCCAAAGTTGAAGCTACACAATTTTCCAAACTAATTTCCTCTTTGTATCCGGATCTTGATTTTACTTTTCTTTCTGTTAATATTAACCCCATACCTCCTCGTGAAAAGGAACAATGGAATATACCTCACGTAAAGCTCTATTATATTACCCCATCAACTTCAGAAAAAGAATGCACACAATGGAAAGAGATTATGACAAACGTTGGTGTTTTACATTAACCAAATGGAAATACATAATTCCATTATGAAAGGTGAACATAAAGCTTTTCTGTTTTTATTTTCACGCTTCGTTATTTCTCCGTTTATTTCCTGATTAGGGAACAAAACTTATTGACAATATACGAAATATTTCCAATAGTTCTAATGCATAATTAGTGAATTCAAGGTGTTTTGAACATACTCTTTTTGAAGCAATTAGAATAGAAAACGAGTATAGAAGCAGGTATGTAAATCTTAAATAAATTGTTATTAAATATTTGGAGAAAGTTATGTATAAAAGATTGTCTTATGCTTTACCTATATTAGTGTACTTGTTATTTCCAATGGCATCTGAAGCGGTCATTTCAGATCTTAATAAGTATCAAATGTTTTTGGAGAGTGGCACTTATGACAATTTAGATTGGACTATCTTTGCCGCTAAACCAAAATCTAGATTTTATACATTAAAAAGAGCCTTTGAAGAGTTTGCAAATAATAATGGAAAAACCATTGTTGAACTAGGCACTTTAAGAAGTTTTGTTGATGGGAAATACATCGGATGTAATTCTGATGATACTAAATATTGGGAATCAAACAATCCTGAGAAATGGGATTGGGGTGCTGGTTTTTTTTCCTATTTAGCTGCAGCTTGTTTGTCAGAATTAAATCCGACGATTCATACAGTAGATATTATTTCTAGCCATATTAAGAGATGTCAAACCATTACTGCACAGTTTAAGCATCTTTTTACGTATCATGTATCATCTTCAGAAGATTTTTTAAATCAATGTAAATCACAGTCGATTGACTTGCTTTACATGGATACAGGCGATATTTATCCTATAGAACCTTCTGCACAGCTGCATTTGAGGGAAGCAAAAATTATCGTAAAAAAGGATCTAATCCCTAGCGGCGGTCTGATTTTAATTGATGATGTAAAACATCCTGTACCGATTAAATTAGACAATGATAAAACTTTCATGGGGAAAGCAAAATACTCTTTGCCATATTTGTTATCGCATGGATTTGAAATAATAGAAGATGAATTTCAAGTGTTGCTTAGAAAAAAATAATAGGATTACTATGAAACATATTTTTTTATATCTATTAATAGTTATTGCAGTACCTACTTTTTCTATGGACTTTGATAAAGTAGTTATTTGGGGGCATAAATTACACTCCCATACTCATTCTTATATACATAATGCTTTTTATAAAGCATTTAAGAGCCTTGGATATGCTACCTATTGGGTTGATGAGCATGATGATGTATCTAAAATAGATTTTTCCCATTCTCTTTTCCTTACAGAAGGGCAAGTTGACAATAATATTCCTTTGCGTGACGATTCATTTTATATCTTACATAACTGCACTTCACATAAATATCGTCAAATCATAAAAAATAAACGTTTTATTACTTTACAGGTTTATACTGATGATGTGCTGACACGTCCAACTGCTATACGAGTCTCTCCTTGTATTCATTATGATTATGCCGGCAGATGTCTTTACATGCCTTGGGCTACGGATTTATTACCATCAGAAATTGAAGCAATTCAACAGAATATAACAAAAATCACTAAACAGCCTATGATTGCCTGGATAGGAACTATTAGTGATGGAGAGTTTGGAAACATTTCTGAGTTAATGCCTTTTGTGGAAGAAGCACGTAAGCTTGGCATGACCTTTATACGCAAACAACACATCAGTGATAAAGAGAATAAAAACATCATTGCTCACTCATTATTGGCTCCTGCCATTGTCGGAAAGTGGCAAAAGGAAAAAGGGTATATTCCTTGCAGGATTTTTAAAAATATCAGCTATGGCGGTTTAGGAATAACCAACTCTCTTCGCGTATGTGAGCTTTTTAATAATAATATTATATACGACCCTGACCCAAGAGTCTTATTTAAAAAGGCATATCATGCAGCTCGTGCTTTAGACCATGATACATTGGAATCTCAAATGGAATTTGTTAAAGCGCATCATACTTATATTAATCGAATTAATACAATATTAGAATTTATCGATCAATTAGATGAAAGGAATGTATTAGACAATTAATTTTTTTTATTATTGAATGAAAGAGAAAATCATGCGAATTATTGGAATATTATTTTTATTTATTACACTAACTTGTAGCTATGCTAATGAAAAAACACTCATTATTTCTCATCATTATGCGCAACCATTTTTCATTGAGCTGCAAGCGAAGACATTTCGTAAATTTATTAAAGATGACTACGAATTTGTTGTATTTAACGATGCTAAAACCAGGGAATTAGAGCAGGAAATTTATCAATTATGTAAAAAGTACCAAATTCGTTGTATTCGTATTTCACCTGAAATACATAATCGGCCTTATTTATTTCGATTAAAGGGAGAAGATTATAATCATCCTTGCGTGCGTTGTGCCAATGTAGTGCAATACTCATTAGATATCTTGGGTTTCGATTATCCCGGGAAGGTAGTGATTATAGATTCTGATATGTTTCTAACAAAACCATTTTCTTTTGTAGAATATATGAATGGATATGATCTTGTTGCAGTACCGCAATCAAGAGATAATGGTGTAAAATATATTTGGAATGGAATAATTATGTTTAATATGCCGACACTACCTAATAGAAAAATGATGAATTTTAACTGTGGACGAATCGATGATGCACCAGTAGATGCTGGCGGGTATACTCATTATTATCTATCAAAGTATGCAGACATAATTAAAATAAAGGAAATAGGCCCTGCACATTTTTCTCATACGATTGATGATTACCATAATGGAGCGCTAGATTCCAATATGAATCATTTAATTCCTCTCATCGAGCTAGATCCTCCATCAAATATGGAGACGTTTTTACAGGGGGCGATATTGCATTATAGAGGAGGGGGTCTTTGGGATCCGAAGCCAACTTCATACTATCAAAGAAAGAACAATTGTTTGCGAACATATATAGAATATATTCTTGAAAAAGAATAAAATCAATTAGATAAGTTCAATGTATTATACTCTTTTAACACATGATATAAATATAAATATGTTGTGTTAATATCGAGATATTGTTTAGCGAACTCTTTGCCATTTATGGCAATTTGCTTTGCTTTTTCATCATTTTCTTTTAACCACATAATTATATCCGCTAAATCACTGCAATCTGTTTGATAAGGTATATAATGTATATAAGGTTTTAATCCGGAATAATACCATTGAATATTTCCGCTATTTTGTTTAATAGACACACAATTTGATCGTAATATCCACTGACACCGATGAAATCCATTTGAATATCCATCTACATCTATTAAATATTTGTATACACATGCATCATAGGGGAGAATTCCATGAGAGCATAACAGAGGAGCAAAAGAATGCATTTCTTGACATATATGCGTTTGCTCTGGTGAAAAGTTTGTAAATTTTGCCCAAATAAGATCAGGATGATCAAGTGCAAATAAAACGAGTGTTGCACGACAGTTCATGCGCCAGGTCTTTTCATTGTTGAAATCTTTTCCGTTAGGGGCCCCAAGCCAGAAAGCTTTTGCAAGTTTTTGATCCCACGGAAAATCTTCGCTTGCTTTATCAATTTGCAACATTAAACTTGGCCTATCTTCCCAGACAGCAAACCAATCAGGTATGGTGATGTAGTTAGATGCATAATGTTTAGAAAAACATAAGATCGGATATTGTGACTGTTTATGGTGTACACCATCTCCAACGTCAAGAATATAATCCCCGGATGCGATTCCAAATTCCGGCTGAGTTAAAATCCAATGCAAAGCCATAGCATATTCAGCTGCATTAGAGGGGAGTCTTTCGCTGTTATTACATCGCACATATAATTTACCAGTACGAATGCGAAATTGTACCAATGTATTACGAGAATTAAAAAAACACTCTTCTAATTCTTCTAATGAAAAAGGATGAAAATTGCTTAGCTCTTGTTTAATATTAGCCAGCATCCAATCTGGAAGCTCATCGGTTTTTTGTACAGATGGTTGCAGAGTTGCAAAAGCGTTACTGTATAAAGATTTGAATCGATCTTTAACATATTCTTCAACATCGTTAAATTCATAATAAATGCGTTCATTAGCATTAATAGTTGAAATAGATATAATCAAATAAAAAATAAAAGTCTTTTTTCGATATATTAGCATTTTTAATTCTAAGTAAAATAATATCTTATATTAATAATTTTTTATTAGTTATTAATATATGATTGCAAATATTTCTCCACCAAAGAAGGGTGATGCTCGATGATCCAGTCATCGACTTCTTGCCAAAATGACGGAGGCAATTTCTTTTGATGATATATCAAGGACTGTGTTAAAGAGTTATCTTTTGTGCTTTCGCTTTTACCGAAATTTTGTTCAAATAACCTGATGGATCTTTCCTGATGAAACTCCAACTTTTCAAGAAATTCATCAATATCAGGATGAGCTTGTCCAAGAAATTGTACAAGTTGTATTAATACTGGTTTGGGATTTAACATGAGATCTTCATAATAGATAAGTAATCTGTTATGTTCAGGCCATTTATCATAGAGGTAGATATTAGAAAAATAAGCACAATCCTTATCGAATAACTCCCCTTGAATTCTATTAGGCAGTTTCCATCTTTTATAGCTGCACTCTTTATAGTTGCGAAGTAATAAAATAAGCTTATCTTTCGTTGCATTGAAATTTTTATTAAGCATTTTATAAACCCTATTCATGTAACTGGGATCATGGCATTTCCAAATCATTGATGCAAACAGGTCCGTATGTAAATCTTGATAAGTGAATCCAATTGGTAAATTAGCAAGTCTGAGATCGGTAGACTGCATGGTAGGTCGTTTTGTTAAAGATTCAATACAATACCTGCACCAGGTATTACCGGAGTGTATTTCAGACAATAAAAAGGTTACATCTTCTTGATCTTTATTATATAATGATAGTGTTTGGAATAGCTGCAGCCTTGTAAGTGGGTCAATCAAGGATCGGTTCTGAATGGCAAAGCTTAATAAGGGATGAATGACAGCAAATACAAAAAATGCATATCGAAAATATCTACAATTTAACATGTGAGCCTCCTAAATACAAAGTTCAGGCTTTTCTGTATGCCAACAGAAGATATGCAGAATCCAACTAACATTTTTCTCTAATGTTCCTTTCAAGATACACATACTTTTGTAATAAGTATCATTTCTTTAAAGGAGAATATGGTGGTAATGCACGTACATATTTATCTAAATAACGTTGTAATTCCATACTTACCTGATGATCGCTAATAGGATTCCTATCGTTATATATGTATAGTATTTTAGAAATAAACTGATAATGATTAGGCCCGCAAAGCTCCATCATAGGAATCATAGCTGCCATATCCCAGGTCATTTCCAGAAATTTGCCATCATACATAAAATTCTCTTTCTTCAGGTTGTTGAATAACCAGCATCTAAAAGTTTTCAAGTGAGAAGGGATGTTTTGCCATTTTCTATATGCGTTTTTTGCATTGATATGGTAAGGATAGTCTCGACAAAACCCTAGAACATGACTGTTTTTTTCCATATATTGACCATAGGTGAGCCATACATCTTTATTTGATTTGCGATAAATGCGGTCTAAATAAGAAAGAACATGTTTGTTGGCGAGCTCATCGTCTCCATCTAGAATGACTACTACATTATTGGGCGGTACAAAGCGATGAATAGTGGTATAATAGTTGTAAGCAGCTCCCCTGCGCTCTGCATTTTGAATAAACGTCACTCTATGTGTATTGTTTGTTTGCTGAACATAGCGTTGTACTTTTGTAAATGTGTCGTCTTGAGAGCAGTCATCAATGAAATAAATATGAAAATCACTATATTTTTGCTCCAGGGCGCTTTTGATATTATCAATGCAGTAGCTTGTATTATTATAGGAAGCGATTACAATGGAAAAACCTGTAGAAGGAGGTTCTGTTTTGGAAATAATTTGTGGTAAGGACGTGAGAACAGGATATTTTGGTAGTGTTCGGATGTATATATCCAAATCTTTTTGTAGTGTTTTACTAACTCTGTGGTCGCTAATAGGGTTGTTGTCATTGTAAGTGTATAAAACATCTTTAATAAAACGGAAATTAGGCCCACACATTTCCATCATAGGGAGCATCATGGCCATATCCCAAGTCATAGGATAAAATTCACCATTATATTTTAGATCCTCAATTTGAATTTTTTTAAAAAGCCAGGAATAAAACGTTCTTAAATGGGATGGAATATGATGCCATTTACGATAGTCTTGATTTTGTACAATCTTTTCCGGCATAGGGGAACAAAAGCCGATATTTTTCGAGTTTTTCTCCTGAAATTGCCCGTAGGTTAACCATACCTTATTATTTTCATCGGAGTACACTTTATTTAAATAGCTTAGCACATTGGAATGAGCTAGCGCATCATCTCCATCCAGTAATACAATGATATCATCATCATCGGTATGTTCGTAGATAGAATGAAAAATATTCTTTAGCGCACCGCTTCGAGTAGGGTTATCTATAATGGTTAAGATGTCTTTTTTAGGAGAAGCCTCAATGATACAGTTAATGATATCGCTTGTAGCATCTGTAGAGCAATCATTGATATAAATGATTTTGTAGTTTGTGTAATTTTGATTAAGGGCACTTTCAATATTCCACTTTGCATAGGCTTCATTATTATAAGAAGGAATAATGATAGCCATCGGCTTTTCAGAGGTAGTAGAAAAGAGAGACGAGATTAAAACTGCAAATAGTATTGTAAATATAGAGCTTGATATCCATTTGTTCATAAATTACTTCCTCATTTCGGCATGGTTTTTGTCTAAAGCTAAGAGTTTTTTCTCATAGGGCAGGTTCCAACTTTCTGGATAACAATAAGATGGGTTTAATATTTTTGTGGGAGGATTGTTGATAAAGTATCTGTTGAGATGGCTTTCGTCATGCCAAACAGCGATGAAGTTTTTTGTTAGATCCGCTTCTATATTGTTGGAAAGAGTCCCACAAAGTTTAACAAATTCTTCCTTGTTTGCTCCATAAAAACCACCGGCAAAGTAATAAGATCCTTCATTATCATTAATACAAGCCATCGAGATAGGATTGGTTTCATAAGATCCGCGTTTGCCCACAAATCCGGGATGCTGAGTGGCTACACGATCGGAAAGGATTTCAGAGCCAACATCTGCAACAAAAAGCATGTCTGCATCACTTGCAAAAATATAATCTAAATCGTTAAAAGCATCTTTATTGTTGTAATAAACGCTAAATCGCATCATGGTATCATGTGGCCATCCTAGCCTTTTTTGTTCAATACGAACAACATCTTTTGCGGGTTGCAATTGTTGATCAGTAAAAACAAAGTAGGTTACTTTATGATCAGTGCAAAAATGTTTTCTTGCTGATTCGATAAACGTTTCTGCATAGGTGGCATATTTTCCTGTAGCCATAATACAAAGACCCACATTTTTGCATTCGCTAAGAGTTACAATTGAAAGAAAACAAGAAATCAGAGAGATTATTAGCTTACGCATGATTTAACCCAACTTTTTAATAAAAATATGCTGGATAAAATAATTAAATTTGTCAATATTTCTTTCCTGTTTCTATTTATGATTCAAGCAGATATTCGCCTTGGTGTAGATCGTTTTTTTACTGATGGATTTGCTTTAGAAATTAAAGGAAAAAACGTAGCCCTTTATACGAATCATACAGGAATTAATTCAGAGAGAAAAAGTACCATTGCATTATTTCGGGAAAAGTCGGGGAAAGATTTTCAGTTTGTTGCCATTTTTACACCGGAGCATGGCATTAACGGTAGCAGTTTTGCTAATGAAAAAGTAGATTCTCAAGTGGGAAAGATACCCATTTACAGTTTGCATGGTGATGTGCGCCGCCCGAGCGAATCAATGCTAAAAAATGTAGAGGTCATTGTTTGTGATATTCAAGATATTGGTGTTAGATCTTATACCTATGCAACAACGCTATTTTATATCATGGAAGAAGCGGCTAAAAAAAAGATAGCAGTTGTTGTGTTAGATAGGCCCAATCCACTTGGAGATGTAGTAGATGGACCTATGTTAAATGATAAATATAGATCATTTGTTGGACATATCAATGTTCCGTATTGTCACGGGATGACGCTGGGTGAACTTGCTATGTTTTTTAATGAAGAATATAACATACGTGCGGCTCTTAAAGTAGTATCGATGCAGGGATATAAAAGAGATATGGTGTTTTATGAAACAGGTCTTTCATGGATTCCAACAAGTCCCCATATTCCGGAAGCAGACACCCCTTTTTTTTATGCAGCTACAGGGCTAATGGGCGATCTTAGCCTGGTGAATATTGGTGTTGGTTATACACTTCCATTTAAGATAGTGGGTGCGCCCTGGATTGATGCAGATCGGTTAGCAAAACTATTAAATGATCAGAAACTGACAGGAGTTTATTTTTCACCGTTTCATTTCAAACCTTTTTTTGGTTTGTATAAGGGAGAGGAGTGTCATGGAATTATTATCCATATTACAAATGCCAAAGCATTTAAACCGCTAATTGTGCAGTATGTTCTTTTAGGAACGCTGAAAAATATGTATCCCGACATTGTAGAAAAAAAATTAAAAGAGCTCCCGCTGCAGAAAAAAGAAGCTTTTTGTAAGACGACAGGGGGAGAGGAGATTTACTCTATGCTCGTGAATGAAAAGTATGTAATCTGGAAATTGATGGAACTTCACAAGAAGGAAAGAGCGGAATTTGTCTTAAAAAGAGAGAAATATCTTGTGCCCGAATACAAATAAAATTTTAGCACAATCCTTCGCTCACTGCTAAATCCTTGACAGAAAGGATAAAAACATCTAATATCAAAGGCTAAAAATTAAAGAAAAATAGGAGTATAACAATGACTGCTAAAGTTAAAATGGTACGACCTCTTGGGAATCGTATTTTAGTAAAACGTGAAATAGAAACTTCAAAAGGTGGGATTTTACTTCCTGAAAGCTCACAAGAAAAGCCAAAACAAGGTGAAGTAGTTGCGGTAGGCCCAGGTAAGGTAGATGATCAAGGACATCATCAAAAGATGCTTGTAAAAGAAGGTGATACGATTGTGTTTTCATCTTATGCAGGCACGAAAATTTCTTTAAAAGGTGATGAAGGAGAATATTTAATCATGACAGAAGATGATGTATTAGCGGTGTTAGAATAAGGAGATAGAAACATGGCAAAATTAATGAAATTTCATGGAGATGCTCTAAAGAACATTTCGAAAGGGGTACAAACGCTTGCAAAAGCGGTGATTATTACACTTGGTCCAAAAGGGCGTAATGTAGTGATTAAAAAACAAATGGGATCTCCTTTATCCACGAAGGATGGGGTTACTGTTGCAAAAGAGATTGTATTGAAAGATAAGTTTGAAAACATGGGCGCGCAACTAGTAAAAGAGGCAGCTTCCAAAACTGCGGATAATGCAGGAGATGGTACTACAACTGCGATTGTTCTTGCAGAAGCAATTTTTACAGAGGGCTTAAAAAATGTCACAGCAGGAGCAAATCCATCGGAAGTCAAACGAGGCATTGATGCAGCTGTAGAATGTCTTGATCGCGCACTTTCAAAGATGGCAAAAAAAGTAACTACTCATGATGAAATTAAGCAGATAGCTACTATTTCAGCAAACAATGATGTGGAAATTGGCAGGTTAATTTCTGATGCGATGGCAAAAGTAGGAGCCGATGGTACGATTACTATAGCGGATGCTAAAGGAATTAGTGACACTCTAAAGGTTGTAGAAGGTATGCAATTTGATAAGGGATATCTCTCTCCTTATTTTATTACTAATCCGGAGAAAATGACAGTGGAGATGTCTAATGCGATCATTTTCATGACAGATGCAAGATTATCTACAGCAAAAGATATTGTTCCTATTTTAGAAGCTGCGCAAACGATTCGAAAGGCCCTTCTTATTATTGCAGACGACATCGAAGGAGAAGCCCTTGCTACCTTAGTAATAAATAAAGTGAAGGCAGGGCTGCAAGTGTGTGCGGTGAAAGCTCCTGCATTTGGCGATCGCAAGAAAGATATATTAAAAGATATTGCGATTATTACAGGGTCGACACTTGTTTCCGAAGAAGTTGGAATTACTCTTTCTGATGTAAAAGCTTCTTATTTTGGTGGAGCAAAAACAATTGTTGTTTCTAAAGAAGAGACTATTATTGTTGATGGCAGTGGGGATACGAAACTGATTAAAGCTAGGGTTGCTGAAGTAAAAGCGTTAATGACTAAAACAGATGTGCAATATGACTTAGAAAAACTAAAAGAGAGACTTGCTAAGTTGTCTGGTGGAGTGGCAGTAATTGAAATAGGTGCTCCAACGGAAGCCGAGCTTAATGAGAAAAAAATGCGCGTAGAAGATGCGATGCATGCAACGCAGGCTGCTGCACTCGAAGGAGTGGTTGCAGGTGGTGGTGTAGCATTAATTCGAGCGATCAAAGCTCTAGAGTCCTTAAAGTTAGAAGGTGATCAGCAAATTGGAGTGGCAATTGTTAGAAAAGCAGCGTTTGCTCCGGCTATTGCAATTGCAAATAACTGTGGTCGTCAGGGGAATTTGATAGCAGAAAAAATCGCCCAAAGCGAAGGCAATATTGGGTATAACGGATTAACGGATGAATTTGAAGATTTGGTGAAATCTGGGGTGATTGATCCTGTGCTCGTTACAAGAAGTGCATTAAAGAATGCAGCTTCTATTTCTTCCTTATTGCTGACTATTTCTGCGATGATTACCGACAAACCAGAACCTAAAAAGGATATGCCGGTCTCCGATGGAATGGGAGGCGGTATGCCGATGGGTGGTATGGGCGGTATGGGTGGTATGGGTGGTATGGGTGGAATGCCAATGGGCGGCATGATGTAAATAACAGAGCCCAAGTAGATCTATTATTTGGGCTTTATTTTCTTAAGTTTTTGCTGCTTTTCTGAACAGACCAGCTACCTTGGGTAGCTTAAATCTACTGGAAGTCTCGGTAACAACTAGCACTGGCCTATTCTCACTTATAGGTTGGGTAGTAACAGGTTTTGTTGATCTTATACTAGATACAGCAAGAGAAGCTCTTTCCAATAAAGAACGAGGTTTTTCTGATTTCAAAGGTAAAGAAGTTGGGGCGCTACTTTCTACTGATGGTAGCATAGCAGGAGTCGCCACTTTAACTACTGTTAAAGCTGTAGGAGTTAGAGCTGTTGTTTCTGCTTCAACTGCTATTGCCTTAATATTTAGAACAGGTATTTGTAAAGAAGGATCTAAAGGATCTGGGAGCGGTGTTATAGGATCTACTACCAAAGTAATAGAAGCTTCACTGGATCTATTACTAGCCATAGAATCTATATGTCGAATAGGAAAAGATGGAGACCCTTCTTGAGTCATATCTATGGGGCGTTCAGAAGGCAACGAGATTCTATCATCGGTGGATGATAATGCCGGTTGTTTATGAGCAAGTCTCTCTCTTATTCCCCTAAAAAAGGCATTTAACCGGTTACGAGTAACAGTGATGTTGCTATCGGGACCGGTATGTTCTTCCACTGATGTTTGAGCAGGAAGAGAACTTACTGGCGCTACAGATAGTGTTTCTATCCTATTAGAAGCGTTTCTGCTGCTTAGTATTCCTATAACACGTGACAGCATGGAAGGTTCTTCTGTTGTTAAAGAAGACGGTGGCGTAATCTTTCTTAGTGCTTTTCGTACTGTTGCTGGCTTCGTAGTCTCGTCAAGCTCGTTTTCTTCAAACCAGAGAGCTGGATTTTCTCCTGCAAAGAAGGAGAGGAGGTCGCTTTTAAACAGATCGCCATCCATCGGAATGATGCGAGATGGATCTATAGATTTTTGTGCTTCTTCTGCATCTTTATGACCAAGTCTACCATATTTGATAAAAGGAATAGAAATAAGATGCATCTTGCTAAAACACTCTTTATCTTTATCAGCCTTCATGTAATTAATACCAAGAGCATAGGTATGAGGCACTTTCAGTTTCATGAAATCAAAAAGAGCCATATTTTGTTGATATGGATCTGTGAGAGCATCTTCAAAAGAAGGATTGATCAAATTACTACCATTTTCGTCTAATCCATAGCACACTAAAAAGTAATATAGATCAGGTCCATATTCATCATCTATTTCCGGGCCAAATCCTTTTAGTTGTAAATCAAGTATGCGGTAATATAATGTTTCCAGATTTGCCATAACAGTGGCGTCTCTTTCTATAGGATGAGACAAGAAGTTGCTAATAGGAGAGTCTGGGTAATCTTTTGCAAATAATGCAAATTCTCTTTCCATTGCATAAAAGTGAGCGAGATCATCACTAAGATTATCTACATCCAGGTTGATAAGAGGCTGTAAAATGGCACCATCTTCGTATCCTCTATTTAGTGTGGAGAGGATGTCTTCAGTAGAATACCCTGCTTGTTGCATGTTGCAAATGATAGAGCCAAGAAACTCTAAATTTGCTCTAATAATGGCATTATCCTTGGCTTTGTGCTTATAACTCGTAAGATCATCTGCGATTAAAAAACGGTCCTCTTGTCCATCTGCTAGTTTAATAGCAGCTTGTTGCCATTTCCATTTTGTTTGTAATTCTGCAATACGACTAGGATTGTCCATGAGAAGGGGTAATTCGTAATAAACGGTCAATGAAAGAGGAAGAGGATCGTCAAGATTAGAAAAGTCAAGATTGGATTCTGCAAGAATAAAATCAATTAATCGATCATCTGTCGCTAAATCGATACCGGATTGCGTAAAAAATTGTAACACACTACCAATAGTTGTTATGCTATGATTTAATACTTCATATTCACGAAGATCAGTAGTCATAACAATGTTGGAGCGTGCTTCCAATGTGCGAATAACGTGAGCAAGGGTGGAAAATGAATACCTATGAGCAAAGTCAAGCGCTTCATGTTTTTGCTCTAGTTCTTGTAATACTTTAGTTTTGCTCTCTTGTTTTAACACCATTTCACTAATACCTGCTCTGATAGAAGGGGTGTCAAAGAGCTGTGGGGTCATGGCGGCTTCTCGAAGCATAGCAATAAAAAATTCTGGATCTCTTGTCAGTGTTTTTTGAAGCACATCTTCCATAACAGGAATTAATGCACCTATTTCTTCCATATTACGAAGTTGTGCATCGGAATAGACTTCTCGATATGGGTTCAATAAAATTCCTGGAAATCCAGGTTTACTTAATATGTCGTATGCATGAATATAAGATTGTTTATTGTTATAAGCTGTTAGAGCAAGTGACAAATTTTCAGGAGAAGATAGGTTTTTAATTAATGGCACACATGCAGCATCTGTAAAATCTATGTTTTCCATTTTGTACATTTGCATAAAGGAATGTGCTCTTATAGGATACTTAGGTTGATAGCATGCTAAATACTCTTCAGCAGCTTCTTTAACGGCTTCAGGATTACGTATGTCAATAGGGTGACGAACCAGTGGATCAGGAATAACAGATGCTTGAATATGTTTTACATGCCTTGCAAGCGCATGGATGACATTAGGGTGCAGTTTTTCCAATCCTCCCGCAGATTGTATTTTTTTCATTAGCGGAGTAGACGACCTTATCTCATTAGCCTCACATAGAAACCCCATATCAGATTGAAATTCCCTACTACTTTCTTTCAGAGCTTTTGTTCTATTTTTAAGTTTTAGTGACGTCTCTATGTATACAGGATCTTTGGAATGTTTTGCAGTTGCTCGAAGTGCTTCTGCCAGTCTTTGAATAGCCAGTAGTTGGTCGTTAGATGTCTTTATAACGGCAATCTGTACCGTCTCATTTTTTACAAGAGAGTAGAATTTTGCTGCTATTTGCTTAGGATCTGTTGTGGTAAATAATTTGATGAAAAATAGAGCAATAGCGTCCAAGACTCCTAAAAAACCGTCCCGTTGCACATAGGAATGCAGCGCTCCTTTGGAAGAAAGATAGAAGGTCACATGAGGATCAAGATTGCGATCTTCCCAATACCAAATGCGTCCAGGAGCTATTGCTGTAGCTTTGACTGTCCTCTCGAGAGGGATATGCAAGAGGGTGTCAATATCCCCCGGCTGAAGCCGATAATGGATGTGTTTTCCTGGAGCTTCCATAATTAACAACTGTTTTATTTTTTAATATATATAAATTATAGATTGCATTTACATAATAGTTCAAACATTAAATATTTTATTATTATATACTTACATACTATTAATTTTTTTAATTATAAACCTCCAAAGACGAAAAGGAAATATCGGTGTAAACAGTCGATTGTAAGCGCGTTATAATTTATAGGGAAAATAAACAAGCAATAAAATAAATTATACAGAATTTATCGAAAATGGGGCTCAAAAATGAGAAAGATAATAGTATTAATTTTATTTTGTTATTTACAGGTAGTACAAGGGGAAAATAATAGGTTAAAAGTTCTTCATTTAACGCTTCATATGGGGTGCTATAAGGAGATACAAAGTATTGCCAAGGAGTTGAATATTGATTTGGAAAACGTATTTGTACACCATCTTCCCAAAGAGCAATTTGATGGGATAACTACCGGATCAGCCAGATATAATATAGGCGCTAAAAGAGCTAAGAACATATGGGAAGTGAATCAAGAGTATTTCTCTTCTTTTGATGCAGTAATCACTTCGGACACCGTGCCACTTGCAAGGACCTTTTTACAACATAATTTTGATAAGCCGCTTATTATTTGGGTTTGCAACAGATTTGACTATGCAGATGGAGCCTCGCTTGATTGTAATTTCCCGGATAGCGCTTATTACGATTTAATTAAATCCATACCATCTAGGCCAAATGTAAGGATTCTTTCTTACACTCCTTTTGAGCATATTTATGCCAAAAATTATCGAGGGATAGCAGTGTGGTCCGATGTTATCAAGCCGATTGGAGATTATGAAAAGTCGGAGCATTTTCAATCTGCAATTCCAAATAATATTGATAAAACACAGACTTTTTTTATCCCTCAATACCACAATGATACCTTCTTGCTTGATCTGGAAAAAACGGTAAGGAAATTAGGAGTCCCATGTTATCGGGGTAGATACAATGGCCCAGATGATTTAAAAGATTTTAAGGGGATTATACATATTCCTTATGCCTGGTCCAATTTAGCCTTATTTGAAAACTGGCAAAATGGAGTAATCTATTTTATTCCCTCTAAAAAGTTCTTTTTACAGCTGTCTCAATCAGGAAATTTCTTCTTTTCACCACCGTTTAATTTTAAATATATTCAATATGCAGAATGGTATTTGGAAGAGCATAAGGATTTATTTGTGTTTTTTGATTCATGGAAAGATCTAGAAAGAAAAATAGCAGAAACAGACTATGAACGGAAACGAGAGGATATATTGGAATTTGCTCATCAACATAGGGAAAAGACACTTTCGCAGTGGAGGAGTGTATTTCATGATTTGGGACTACAAATAGAGTGATGTTTGCAAGATAAACCTACCCATGGAGATATTTTCTTCTTATGCAAAATATGAAGAAAAGAAAAAACATTGCTATATTGATGCTCTTGAGACTCTAAAATCCCTGAGATGATCCAGTCAGCTTTGATAGAAGATAAGATAGGATGGGCATCTAATACCTGCAGTTGTTCTAAGTAGGTCATATTCATCAAGATGATAGGATGATCGTCTTCTATGATGGGTAGTGTAGATTGTACAGTTATATCGGGAAGATCATTTAATAAAAGGTTACGCTTTGTATGGGCAATAGCATCATCATCGATATCTATGCTAAATACTCTCGTGCAGCCCATTTTTGCTGCAGCAATTGATAACACTCCGCTACCACATCCTATGTCCACCACTGTTTTATGATGCAAATTCATATTACATAAAAAACGAAGACATAGTTGTGTGGTTGGATGGGATAGGTCCCCAAATCCCGCTCCCGGCTGCATCACAAATGTCGCAGTAGGCCCTCCATACTGTTTTAAATGGATATGAGCCATGCCATCATAAAAATCAGGAGCAAAGGCTTCCCATTGCTTTAACCACATATCGGTTTCGATGGCTTTTGGCTTTGCAAAGGTAATATTAGAAAAATCTGTATTACATGGTAATAGGCCTCCAATCATATGGATAGCCGTTTCCTTGTCCTCTATAATCGAATAGTCAGTGAGTCCAATAGCAAGGAGCTCGTGTAAAGCCACATTTACATCAGAGGTTTCAAACAAAAAATAATTTAATGATGTTTCCATAGAGAAAAATTATAACGGTATAAGGAGATAAAAATCCTTGATTTTTTTACTTTGCTAAACGATGATAGATACCATTTTGCGTTGGTAGCTCAATGGATAGAGTATCTGGCTACGGACCAGAAGGTTAGAGGTTCGAGTCCTCTCCAGCGCGTATTGCCAAACGTTTTTTCAGAAATGTTTAACCGTTTGGCTCTTTTATTTCCTAATCAAAAGGCTTTGAGAGGAAGTGTTTTTTAGTATATATTTTTTTCCCTGGCAAAGTATTGAGTTCTATTGGGCTTTTTAACCTGTCGGGGTTCGTTATGAAAAAAGATATAGTGGATAATCCACCTGAACACAAATCATCTAAGATTGCGATTTTCAAGGGAAAGCAGATCCGAAAAGCGAGTCATCGGGATGAAAGGTAGCTTCAATTCCTTTCCTCATGACCTATCAAAGTATTGATGAGCAATTGAGCTAACCATTTCTCATATTCATCAGATGTCCATCCTTGTTCTACCACGAACATACGGTACATATCGCGCCCAGTAAAAGCCCATAAGATAGTTCGAGCTTTGGTTAGGCTAAGTCCCTTGGCAAGAGATTTTTCCTTTACCATTGCTTTTATGGTCACTTCCTGTCGATTGTAACGGCGCCTCTCTTTTTCTTTTTCAAGCTCTTTGAATTCAGGAGCCAAAACGGCAGCGCCCCGAAAAATATCCATTTGCGCCCTCTCTGCGTCGTACATCTGACGTGCGATTTTAGCAGAAATACAGAGACGTGCTTTTGGAGATTTCTCCTGTATGCTCCTTTCCACAAGGGCATTGAACTGATCCGTGGGAAGTGCCTCATCCATTAATGCACGAAGCACACCGCGCTTAGATTGAAAGAGTGAGTAAATGGTGGGTATTGAAACGTCTGCAGCTTGAGCTATTTTTTCAATCGTCACATACTCAAATCCTTCTGATTCAAAAAGACCTTTTGCAGTAGCAAGAATACGCCCCTTTGTTTGTGCTGCTTGTGTGCTTCTGGCTGTTGACCTGTAAGGTCTTTTTTTAATTTCTGACATATTGAGTATAGCTCACTATAATTAATATTGACGTAATGAATATAGTTTACTATAATCAATTCTGATTGTCAAAAAAATCTAAAAGGAGGAGGAGATGATGGTAGATACAAAGGCTATAGGAGTAGCTTATTATACGGCTCTTGGAGAAAAAAACATCGAAGAGGTGAAAAAATATTTACATCCTGACATTCAATTTATTGATCCTCAGGAAAAAGTCATTGGCAGAGAAGCAGTCCTTAAAGCAGCAAAAGGATTCACAGGTATTTTTAAGGCTCTAACAATCCGCGCAAAGTTTGGTTCAGAGGATCAAGCGATGATTGTATATGATGTAGAAATTCCCGGTCTTGCCAAAAATTTGCATGCTGCCTCTCTGTTGAGCTTTCGAGAAGGCTTCATCTCAAAGATCGAACTCTTCTATGATTCTAGGGGCTTGGTAGGCAAATAAGAATAAACTATTCGGATATCTCAGTCTATTGTGACTGTAAAAAATCGTTGCTATATCCTATATATTGAGATTTGATGCTCATATGCAAAATTTCATATAAAAATTGCAATTATGGTAGCATTCACAATCACTTAAAAATAAGAAACATGCATTGATCTGTCAAGGTGATCAAAAAAATTAATCTAGTATAGGTGAGGAAGAGTGGAGATAAAGGTTTTTCCGGTAGGGCCATTTGCTACCAATTGCATATTGGTGATGCATCAAGGGGAAGCGGTAATTATTGATCCCGGCTATGGAGCATTTGAGAAAATACAAGCGTTTGCAAAAGAAAAACGGCTAGATATTAAAGCGATATGGCTGACTCACTCTCATTGGGATCATATTGTAGATGTAGCAACATGTGAGCATTTTTTTTCTGTACCTGTTTTTATACATCCACAAGATGCAGAAAATATGAAATATCCGGGCCATGATAAAATACCTTGTATAATGAAAATAGAGGGGGTAAGCGACCTTTCATATATAAAAGATAAAGATCAGCTTTTACTGGGAGATGTAATATTTACTGTCATTCATACACCGGGACATTCTCCAGGTAGTGTTTGTTTTTATGCAAAGCAAGAGCATTTGCTGATTTCTGGAGATACATTATTTGCAGGATCTATTGGTAGTTTATCACTGCCAACAAGTAATCCGGAAGAAATGTGGAAATCTCTGGAAAAAATTGCTATATTACCTGCTGATACAAAAGTGGTGCCTGGCCATGGAGAAATGACTAAAATAGGCAAAGAGTCCTGGCTTAAGGCGGCAAAAGAAATTTTTGGAGAATATTTATGACGTTAATTGGTAAAAAAGCGCCTTCTTTTCGCGCTACAGCGGTATGTAAAAGCAAATTTCAGCACAATTTCTCACTAGATAACTTTCTTGGTAAATATGTTATCTTTTTTTTCTACCCACTTGATTTTACCTTTGTTTGTCCAACAGAGTTGCACGCGTTTCAACAAGAAATGGAAGAGTTTCAAAAACGAAATGCTCAACTAGTAGGATGCTCTGTGGATAGTCAATTTTCTCATGCAGCGTGGCTTGGTACTCCTAAGATAAAAGGGGGAATAGAAGGAATAGAATATCCTATTGTTGCAGATTTGAATAAAACAATTGCAAAACAATATGGTGTGCTTAAGGAAGATGAAGGCATTGCATATAGAGGATTATTTCTACTGGATAAAGATGGGATCATTCGTCATCAAGTTGTTAATGATTTGCCTTTTGGGAGGTCTGTAGAAGAGACGCTCCGTATGCTAGATGCCGTTGTTTTTTATGAAAAGCATGGCGAGGTATGCCCTGCTAATTGGAAAGAAGGGAAGAAATCATTGAAGCCGACACAGCAAGGGCTCGAAACATATTTTAAATAAGATATTTAAGAAGTTAAGAAGTCGTAAAAATCTCTATCATTAATTAACAATAGAGCATGCCTTTTATTGCAAAATTCTTGAGCTTCCTGAATCAGATCTTTATCTCCAACGCCTGGCATATAAATACCATCGATCGGCTCTTCATAATCTGTAATGAGTTTTAATCCAAGGTGGTAGTCTTTTGTGTGAAAGCCCTCTTCTTCTACTCTCTTGTAAAATACCTTATTTCTAAACAATAGGGTTTGTACAGCAAATCCGATGCCGAGGCTCTCCCCCGGAGGGTTGCCAAGAACATCACATAGCTTTGTAATAGAATCAATTACAATGATATGTTGAAAAGAACCTTTTTCTGATTCTCCAAATAAAACGATGTTTAAATCCATTATTAGTAAGCTGCAATTTTGGTATTATTAGTTAATAACTAACAAATAATGTAATAGCAATTTATCATCAAGATTGTAATGAAAAATAAATAAATCGAGATAAGTATCTTATTGAAAAAGAATGGGATCTTAATGAAAATAATGAGCGTTTTTTCCAAGGTCTTCTTCGATTTGTAATAATCGGTTATACTTTGCCACACGCTCGGAGCGACATACAGAGCCTGTTTTAATTTGGCCACAACCTGTTGCAACGGCAAGATCTGCAATAAAGGTATCTTCTGTTTCTCCTGAGCGATGAGAGACAATGGTTTTAAAGTGGGCATGATGAGCCATTTGTATGGTGCGCAGTGTCTCGGTTAGCGTTCCTATTTGGTTTAGTTTAATCAAAATAGCATTGGCAGCTTTTGTTTCGATCCCTTTTTTCAGAAAGGTTGGATTTGTTACAAATAAGTCATCTCCAACGAGTTGAATAGAGCTGCCTAATTTGCTTGTTAATTTAGACCAATGAGCCCAGTCATTTTCATCAAGACCATCTTCAATAGAATCAATAGGATATTTTTTTGTTAAACTTGCCAAATATTCAATGAGTTCATCGCCTGTTTTCGATGTAAAAGGCAATCGTTTAAGTTGTTTTTTTCTATCAATGTATTTACCTGTTTGTTTATCAAACATAAAACTAGCAGCAGCATCTAAAGCGATGGTAACTTGTTGTTTAGGTTTATATCCTGCTTTTTCTATAGCAAGCATGATGAAATCAAGCGCTTCTTCTGCAGAATTGAGATTAGGAGCAAATCCCCCTTCATCACCAATGGAAGTAGATAATCCTCTGTCATGTAACAACTTTTTCAAGGTATGAAATATTTCACAGGACATTTGCATAGCCTGTGCAAAGGATCTTGCGCCAATAGGTCTAATCATAAATTCTTGAAAGTCAATGGTATTATCCGCATGAGCGCCACCATTTAATATATTTAACATAGGACATGGTAGTAACGTGGGATGTGTATCTAAAATGGATTGATAAAGAGGGATATTTTTTGTAAGAGCTGCTACTTTGGCAATAGCAAGAGAACATCCTAAAATAGCATTTGCGCCAAAATTAGATTTATTTTCTGTATTATCTGCTTTAATCATGAGCGTATCCAAATGCTCTTGCTCAGTTACTTCTTCATTCATCAAAATATCAGTAAGAGGGCCATGTACATTTTTTATGGCATTTAATACGCCCTTACCAAGATAACGTTTTGGGTCTTTGTCTCGCAGCTCTATTGCTTCATGTTCTCCTGTGGAAGCGCCAGAGGGAACTGCGGCAGAGGCTCGAAGTCCATTTTTTGTTTGAACAGTCACTTCAATCGTAGGATTGCCCCTAGAGTCGAGTATTTCTCTTGCATGAACAAAGTTGATTTTTGTCATAGCCTGCCTTATTTAAAAAAGATCGTGATTTTCTTTGATATCTTCATAAAGAGAAAGATAAGACTCATAGCGTAAAAAAGAAAGTTTTTCTTTTTCTACAGCATTTTTTACACCACAATTTGGTTCATGAATATGGCGGCAATTTGGAAATTTACACCGGTGGGCAAACGCTTGCAGGTCAGGGAAAAAAGATAATAATTCCTCGAGTGGGATATCCCAAAGCCCAAAACTTTTAATGCCTGGAGTATCTACACAATAGCCTCCATGTTGCAGAGGTATCAAGCAGGCGCTAGTAGTAGTGTGCTTGCCTTTTTGTGTTTGTGTACGCAGTGTGGCAATTTTTAAATCAAGACCTGTAAGTAGATTAATTAAGGAAGTTTTGCCAACACCAGATTGTCCAGAAAATACAGAGATTTTCCCTTTCATTACTTCTTCCAGGGAGTGAAGACCATCATTGGTTTTCGCACTTATTTTTAACACTAAAACATTTAATTTTTTGTAAGCATTGCAAAATTCATTAATTAAAAATACTACTTGAGCATGTTCTTCGTTATGTATCATAGCAGGAGGGTGCTCTAGATAATCGATTTTATTAATAAGAACAATAGGCGTCATATTTCCTTTTTGCGCCATGATTACATAACGATCGATGAGTGTCGGTTTAAAAGAAGGTAAAAAGGGGCTGCAGGTAATTAATACCTGATCTACATTGGCGGCAAGAAGTTGTTGTTTTTTTCTATAGTAATTTTCTGCTCTACAAAGGACAGAAGATCTATTTTGAATAGTAGTAATCACGCCATGTAGCTGATCAATTAATTGAACAAGTACTAGATCTCCCACAGTCACAAGGTTTTTCTTTTTTGTTCTTTCTTGTTTTAAAGAACCTCTAATACTGCAGAGGTATTCTTTGGAGTCAATAGCAACAATAATACCTTCAGAACTTATGCTTAATACTCTGCCTTCTGCTGTTTTATTTGTAGACAGTTCAAGAGAGATTTTTGCTTTGTTAGTATCTGTTTTTTTATATTTTGACTTGTCTTTACTTTGTGCAAGTTTTCGCTCTTTTTTATGAATCTTGCGATCTTTTGCATGAAAGCGCTCTTCAAAATCTAAGAGATATTCGTTATCTGACATGATGCTGCCCTAAGCTATACATCAAAATACTCCCTGCTATTGCTACATTTAACGATTCTGTTTTATCAGAAATAGGAATTGTTATGGGAATACTAATCTGTTTAATGGCATCGTCAATTCCTTTAGATTCATTGCCAAGAATAAGAATCGTGCAATGAGTGGGGTTACTTGAAATATCTTCCATTGTTTTTCCTTTAAGATCTGCGCGAAAAATAGTAGCACGCGTTGTTAAGGCCCATTTTATAAAATCATCTAACGAACCTCTTTGCAGAGGAAGAGAAAATACAGCGCCTTTGGAAGAGCGAATAACTTTATCATTATATGGATCTACAATAGGTTCAATCAAATACATGCCATCGAATCCAAATGCTAAGGCAGAGCGCATCAAGGTGCCGACGTTGCCAGGATCCTGTAGTGAATCTAATACAATGATTTTATTTTTTTCATGTAGTGATTGAAAAGGGGGTATGCAGACTTCTGCGATAATTTTCTCCGGATGAGCAACCCCTGATATTTTTTTAATATTCTCTTCAGTTGTCAAATAGATTGGAATTGTGGTAAATCGGGAATCAATAAGGGTTTTATCGCAAACGATGATGGTCTTCACTATAGGAAGAAGCTCATCCACTAGTTTATGACCTAATATGACAACAGATTGCTTATCATAGCGATAAGATTTATCTAGGCGTAGAGCAATTAAATGTTTGAGATAACGGCTTGTAATGGCTTGTATATAAATAGTTAGGTTCCTTGTTTTGAAAAAAAATAATATTAATAAGCATAAGGTATTAGTCCCAGTAAAAATAGGGGGTTCTTTAACTAGAAGAGTTGCCCTTATATGCTGTATTTTTTTAGTAGTACCGCTCTTATTTTATAGTATTTTCATTTATCAGCAAATCTATCATGAAGAATTAAAAAATATTTATAATGATTTGGATCGTTCAGAAAGTGAGCAGTCAAGTATTTTATCAAGTTTTACAGATTATCAGCTAGAAGCTTTAAATTTTTTATATGAGATCATTATTGCAAAAAAAAACAATCAAATAAAATTTACACAACAAAATTTGATTGATACGCTCCAGCAATTTTCAACCCAAGAACACGTACTGGCCACAGCATATATAGGATTTAATGGGTGTGATACAGATATTTGCAATGGGGTTTCAAATCCATATATTACTGTTAATCAGATAATTGAGTCGGTTCCTTTAGAAGATATAAAGCAAACAAAGAAAATGCAGGTTGTTCAATTTGTTCCAGGGCTTGGAAATGTGTTACTACTATTGCAGGCATTTACCAATGCCAAAGATAGTAGCATTATTGATGCTTTGCTTATTTCTATCATTGATATAAACGTTTTACTACATCGACTTAAGATGATTCAAACAAGATATGAGGAGAATTTATCTATTTTAGATGAAAATGGCAACGTGCTGGCAACGACCTCTACTGCTTATGTTTCCAAAATAATCTCTCCAAATCCGAGTGCAGTGATTCAGCTGTATCCATTATCAAATCAACAATCAGGCTATTATTTTTCTATTAATAATCAGAAGAGATTTGGTGATATAGCAGAATATAAACCAGCGAAGTTATATCTATTTGCTGATGTATCTGAAGAAGTTTTATTTGGCATTTGGTACCAATATCTAAAAAAATTCCTTATTCTTCTTCTAACCATTTTGGTGATAGGAGGAGGAGCAACGGCTATTGTTGCAAGTCGGATTTCTATGCCGCTAAGAAGGCTAATTCAAACAATGATAAAAGTGGCTCATGGAAATTTACAAGAGCGATATGTCCAAGATAAAATGGGTTTTGAAATTAATCAGGTGGGAGAGCAATTTAATATGATGATCGAGTCTCTACTTGATAACATGGAAAAAGTAGAAACAGAAAAAATCAAACAAGAAACTTATAGAAAAGAATTAGCGATTGGTCAGCAAGCACAGCGCTCTTTATTTCCATCCACATTACCAAAACTTGCAGGATATGATGTAGATGCAGGTTTTATTGCTGCTTTAGAGGTTGGCGGGGATTTTTATGATTTGTATATGAAAAATGAAGAAGAGCTATTTTTTTGTATTGCAGATACTGCAGGTAAGGGAATTTATGCCTGTATTTATTCATTACTAGTAAGAAGCATGCTACGCAGTTTTTTTGAATCGGAAAATACACTAGAGAAAATTGTTAAAAAAACGAATGAGCTTTTTTTGAAAGATACTGGTTATACAGGAGTCTTTGTCACTAGCTGGGTAGGTATCTTAAATGTAAAGACAAACAAGTTAGTCTATACGTGTTGTGGGCATCTACCAGCAATATTATTGAATGAAAAGAAAGAAATAGGGCATTTACATACCAATGGTATTGCACTTGGAGTATCTGAATTTGAACCGGAAATAAGGGAACTGGTCTTGAACAAAAAAGATGCATTAATACTTTATACAGATGGCATCATCGAAGCTCATTCCATTACAAATGAATTGTTTGGAGAAAAAAGATTGGAACACATTGTGCGCAACAAGCAATGGAAAACGTCAAAGGAACTAATTTTAGAAATAGAAACCCAAATTAGAGAATTTTCTGGTGCAAAAGCACAATTTGATGACATCACCTTATTAGTTATAAGATCATTGAAAGAATAATATGTTTATCCTCTATTTTTTGATTCATCGCAATGCGATTACCTTTTTCTAATAGTTTGCCAAATTCTTGGTTTGGCAACCTACCATTTTCCAGAAGATCTGCAGAGCTAATTACCAAATTATTTTGTTTAATTCTCTCGATAAATTTTTTTAGTAGTAGTTGATGTTGCGAGTGCTCATCTCTAAAAGATTCCCGCTCATTTTCCGGCAGTTTTACACAAAATAGTTGGTAACATAGTTCAAAGTCAGCTTTAGCATATAAATGGGCCCAATCATAATCTTCTATTTCATTAATATTATGACAAAGCATTTTATTGCATGTATGTTGAAAGGAAACGAGTTTTTTATCTGTATTAGATAATTTTAAATACTCACACAGTAGGATTTTTTCTTCTTCAGATAAAGAAGTAAACAATTCAAGGATTTTTAATATTACAGGAGTGTTAGGAGGGAAAAATGGCAAATATTGTACATGCTCCTTAAGGATTGTTTCAGATAGGGGATAAACAGAAGGAAAGATTTCCTTTAATAATCCAACCCCATGCAACTGAATAAGTGCACGGTCAAAATTAGGGTATTTTGCCATTTTTTCGAATTCGTTATATACGCGCTCTATTGCAACGGCAGGAAACAAAAGAGAAGACAATTCTTTTATTGCTGCATAGGTATTAGCATCGATAGTAAAGTGAAATCTTGCGCTATATCGTATGGCCCTTATCATTCTTAAACGATCTTCCTGAAATCTCTTTTTTGGATCGCCAATTGCACGAATGAGTTTATGTCTAATGTCTTGTTGACCATTTACAAAATCATAAAGCTCCTTAGAAATAGGATCAAAAAAAAGGCCATTGATTGTAAAATCCCGTCTACATGCATCTTCCTCTGGAGTCGCCTTTTCAATCTGATCAGGTCTGCGTCCATCGCTATAAGTGTTTTCTTTACGAAAGATGGCAATTTCAAAAGGATGATTATTTTCTACTATAATAAGAATGCCAAATGCAATACCAACAGGAATGGTTTTGGGGAATATTTTTTGTAGTAGCTCAATGGGAGCATCAGTAACAATATCAATATCATCAGAGGGATGATTCATGATAAAATCCCTGACCCATCCTCCTGCGAAATAACAAATATGATCATAAGATTGTATTTTTTTTACAATCTCTGTAGCGGTTTTTAAATATGTCATGGTACAAATATATGCATATGGAAAAAAAGATTCAACTTATGAAAAATGTATTTTTTTTATTAATGGCTATCTGTATTGGATTTATTGGTTGTAGTAAAAAGAAAGATTTTTCTTACGCAGATATGCAAAATATCAATATTGATTATGCAGATTTTCAAGGATCAAATCTGCGGGGAGCAAATTTTACAAATGCCAGTATGAAATATGCGCATTTTACAAACGCAAACTTGGAAAAAAGCAATTTTCATGGAGTGAATGGAGAAGGGGCAGATTTTTCTAAAGCGAATTTAAGGCATGCTAATTTTCAAGCGGCAAACTTAAGCGGAGCTACATTTGAAGGAGCAAATTTAGATGGGGCAAGTTTTATTGACGCTGTCGTAGATCATACCAATTTTAAAGGAGCAAAAAATTTGGATGGTGAGCTGAAAATTCGTCTAAAGACAAGAGGCGCTATAATAGATCCTTAAATAGAAACTAAATTCTTTTAAAAATCTCTGGAAAATGAAACCGGCATTAACTACATTTCTCATCCGTTTATGAAAAATATTTACACCAAAACATTTACAAGAAAAGATCTTTTATCTGATTGGGAAATAAACGGATTATCTCCATTTAATCGATTTATTATTTCCTGGAATGGAACGCGCTTTCTTCATCCGTGTCATATAGAAATATCTTTGTTATATGACACATGGACCGATCTTGTCAGATATGCTACATGGGGAGTAGGAATACAACGCTCTTATTCCTATCAAGATTCTCAAGACAGATTTCGCATCTGTCAAGATGAGATTATCATCAACGATATGAGTTATAAAAAAATGAAGGTTCATGTGACAGACTCCAGTAGCATACACCGATTATATTTATCTGCTCTCCAGGAAGAGGCTTTTAATGAATACGCGGATGATGAGATAATAGATAGTGATACAGTTATATTATCTCCAAAACACAGGTATTCTCAATTTGGATTAAATCTTGAGTATTCGCATAGAATATGCTCTCCTGTGTCTTTAATGAATGCAATGTCGTTCCTGGATGTCGCTTTAGAAGAGGATCCCAGTCTATTTGTGAATGGCGTATACGACCAGGCCTTTGATATCTTTGGTAATTGGGTACTAAATGTGGCGCATGTTTCTTCTTTTTTAAAGAAGTACAATCCTAAAGTAGAACGCTTGAGCAGCTTTAAAGGCATTTATCGGCAACTGTGCAATCATAAACCGGTAGTTGTTTCTCTTTCAGGATTATTAACTGGAGCTCCACAAAGCTATTCACAGGGACATCTAGTCGTTGTTTATGGCTGGGATAATAAAACAAAACAGGTTTGTTGTATTGACTCTGCATTTGCCTTTCACGATCAAACGCAAGTCAAATATGATTGTTATGAATTTATAAACGCTTGGAAAATAAAAAAATACTTAACATATACATTTTAATAATAAGGGGTTATATGAAAAAATGGATGATAATTTGTACACTACTATGGTCTATTCAACTTTTTGGAGCAAAAAAAGCGCTTATTTTTGGAATTACAGGGCAAGATGGTTCTTATCTTGCAGAGTTATTACTTGAAAAAGGATATGAAGTGCATGGGGTAAAACGAAGATCATCTTCTTTTAATACACAGCGCGTCGATCACTTATATGAAAGTATTAGTGCAAAGGAAGGGAGATTTTTCCTACATTATGGGGATTTAGTAGACGGTCTTAATGTAGTGAGATTAATTCAAGATATTGTGCCTGATGAGATTTATAACCTTGGAGCGCAAAGTCATGTGCAAGTGTCGTTTGAAGAGCCAGAATATACAGCAGAAGTGGATGGAGTGGGAACTCTTAGAGTGTTGGAGGCCATTCATTTATTAAAACTAGAAAATAAAATCCGATATTATCAAGCATCTACTAGTGAATTATTTGGTAAAGTACAAGAAATTCCACAAAAAGAGACCACTCCATTTTATCCAAGATCTCCTTATGGTGTAGCAAAATTATATGCATATTGGATCACGGTGAACTATCGAGAAGCTTATAACATCTATGCGTGTAATGGTATCTTATTTAATCATGAGTCAGAGCGTAGAGGAGAGACATTTGTTACGAAGAAAATATCGATGGCTGTTGCGAGGATTAAAGAGGGGCTGCAAGAGTGTCTTGTTTTAGGGAATTTGGATGCAAGGAGGGATTGGGGCCATGCAAAAGACTATGTGCAGGCAATGTGGCTGATGTTACAGCAAGATAAACCAGAAGATTTTATCATAGCAACCGGAGAGCAGCATAGTGTACGGGAATTTGTCGAAAAATGTTTTACAGAAGTTGGCATGGAAATTGGTTGGGAAGGTGAAGGTCTAGAGGAAGTAGGAAGAGATCGTGCTACAAATAAGGTTTTAGTAAAAGTAAATCCAAGGTATTATCGGCCTACAGAAGTAGAAGAGTTACTTGGTGATCCTAGTTTAGCGAAGGTAAAACTAGGATGGGAACCTACGATTTCTTTTGATGAGTTAGTAAAAATGATGGTTGCAGACGATTTAGCAAAAGTGCGCAAAGAAATATAAGAAGGAGAAAAACATGAAACGAGCCATTTTTTTCATGGTAGCAGTTGTAAGATTGGCATTTACATATGAATTTACGGATCAATTTCCTGATGAAGATGATTTATTGATTGATTTAGTATTTTCTTATCCAAATCGTGAGATGCAATCCATGCAAGAAATAGTAGCAGCAGATATCATGTATATGGTTGCACTAAAAGCCTGCCATCATAGCTCTCAGATGGTTGTACAGCCATTTTCTTGTTGGGTTGCAAAAACACATCGTGTATATGATCCATATCAGTTTAGGTTAATGAAAGTTGCAAAAACAGATCAAGGGAGTGTAAAAAGATTTTGGATGAAATTAAAAGAGTTGTCTACAAAAGGAATTACAAAAGAAGATTTTGAGACTGCAAAAAAAGGACTGCTGGATTTTTTAGATAAATTCAGACAACAGACAGGAAAAATAAAGCAATTCTTGGATCAATATCGCTTGATATTGAATGAACTAGATCAATCAACATCCAATGCTTACTTCAAAAGTGTACTGGCAGTAAATGAATTAAACATCAGTTATGCGATCAATCCTGTTAGTTTAGCGTATTGTCATATGGCGCAAGCTCCCAGAATTATTTTAATTGATCATACAGATGGGTTTAAGCTTGAGCTAACAGAAGAAGATAAAGCAAATATATATGAGATTATCCATACCATGGGAACAAATGGTTTGTTTTCACTGTTAAAGAAGAAAGGTCATCTCCAATCACTGGGGAAAAAGATCAATCACGTAGGGCCACTGCAGTTGCTAGCTTATGTATTTACAGAACCTACTCTAAAACATGATATGAAGGCAGTGTATTCCAATAACTTTAAATGGTCTAATTTTATTGATGGATTATCAAAAACATTAAAAAGAGATTGGCGCACAGGTATTATCAAACCACAGCTTAGTGGGTTTGCGCAGTTAGTTGGTAAAGATCCGGCCGTACTGGAAAAGCATCTTGAGCGAAGTGAAATTGATGCATTTGTAAAAGAGCTGTTGTAACTGTATCATACGTAGATATGATCGCACAGCGGTATCTTCGACAGCGTTTAGAACAGGCCCGAGCCTCTGTTCCAAATCAACTTGGGAAAAAGACGAGCACTCCAACCATGCGTTGGATCTTCCAACTCTTTGAAGGAATACATCTTTTGATGTATAAGACTCGAGAAGGATGTAAGGAAATCATTTTGAATATGAACCCTGTACGATCCCATATACTGGCTATCTTGGGTTCTCAGTTCAAAAAAATCTATTCAAATAGCTGAGAGGGTTTCGGAATGTGGGCTTTAAGCAAAAAAGTTGCCACAAACAGACTCAAAGTTTTCAGGAGTAATAAACTCTGCACCTTTTTTCTGCTTGAGATAGTAAGCGTTTCCCTCTTCCCAATGAGGCATGGTGGCTTTTGTTCTTCCTAGTTTATCGTGCTCGGAATGGATCCATATTTTGCCTTCACATACAGTAAGTAGTTCCATGGAAGTAAGTCCTCCAGATCGTGTTAGGGTAGCGTCGCTTCTGAAAAATAGTGGAGCTATTACCTTATCATCTTGAAATGCCATAGGAATAACAGTAAGTGCTGTTGGATAAGGATGAGCATTCACAACTAAATGGTGTACACGCTGTAGCAGGGTCCCTCGAGCGCTTTTATCACTGCTACAAAAGACAAATAACAAATCTTTTTTATGAGTTTGCTTGGTAGATATCAATTGATTGATAAAATGTTTGATATACTCTAGTGTAGCATGTTCATTAGGACGACTACCTAGCATCAGAATCGAAACGCGATCTTCTGGGTTTATATGAATCTGAATGCTTTTTTTTCCATTTTTATAAACAATAGATCCTTTTCTCATGGTTTCTAAAATAAAATGATGATCTTCTTCACTTTGTGTATGAATGGATAGATCCATTTTTTTGCGATTATGTTGCTTTTGTTTTAACTCCATAAAAGAGGGACGTAGGGGCAGAGAAACATAATTTACAGATCTTTCGGACAGACCACATTGCTCTTGCCAAAAATTTTCTGCTGTTTGATTCTCTTTTAATAAAGGTGCAGGAGATATTAGACGTATTATTTTTTTTGAGTTCTCTGATAATCCTTTAATAGGCTTAAAAAAATGAGTCACTTGTTCTGTGGGGAGTTCTGTAATTACTTTTTCTACAATAATTATTTTAGAGGTAAATTTTTTTGCAAGCCTTACAGCGGCTAAAATAGCAGATGTCCCTAAGTTTTGGGTATCAATAATATGATCAATATTTTTGGTAATTAATGTATAACATGCATGCAAAAAAATAATGGGCCAAAAGATTTTATCTGCTAATGGCTGGCATTTGATAAACCATTCTAGCTTAGCAATATTACCTGTGCGTTGTGAATCATTCCATTTTTCTACATAACGATTTGAAAGACGTTCACTTACCCAGTTGGTAAATACATCGACTTCATAAATAATAGCATGAGGGTCCTTGCTAAGCACTTCTTCTTTTTTTGCTTTTGCTGCCTGCAAGTGCCCTCCCCCAAAGGTTAGGGTAAGAATTAAAATACGCTGCTTTTTCATATTCTACTTTATTTGGTCTCAAATTTTTCTATAATTAATTAAACATTTAAATAAAACTCCTATTTGAATTAGGAGTTTTATGAGTTAATCTTTCATAGATAGTAGAAATTCAGCGTTGCTACTTGTCTTTTTTAACCGAGCTAGCAATAAATTCATAGCATCAAGAGGAGATAAATCCGCCAGCGCTTGTCTTAATATGTAGATTTTTTCCAGCTCTGTTGGGTGATATAATAATTCTTCTTTTCTGGTACCACTCTTAATTAGATCAATAGCAGGATAGATTCTTCTATCAGCAAGTCTACGATCCAACACAAGCTCCATGTTACCTGTTCCTTTAAATTCTTCATAGATGACTTCATCCATTTTAGAACCGGTATCAATTAAAGCTGTTGCAATGATGGTCAGGGAACCGCCATGCTCCATATTTCTTGCAGCCCCAAAAAATCGTTTTGGTTTGTGTAATGAGTTAGCATCCACACCACCAGTTAAGATTTTCCCTGAATGAGGTTGTACAGTGTTATAGGCTCTTGCAAGTCTTGTTAAAGAGTCCAGTAATATCACAACATCCTTGCCATACTCGACCAGTCGTTTTGCTTTTTCAATTGCCATTTCAGCTACCTGTACGTGACGCTCCGGCGGTTCATCAAAAGTAGAAGATACGACTTCTCCTCTTACGGTACGTTCCATATCGGTAACTTCTTCTGGCCGCTCATCAATTAACAATACAATTAATACAACTTTTGGATGATTGGAGGCTATAGCATTGGCGATATCTTGCAGTAATACAGTTTTCCCTGATTTAGGTGGAGCAACAATCAATGCACGCTGTCCCATACCAATTGGGGAAGCCAAATCAAGAACACGAGTAGAGAGTTTGTCTCTAGAGGTTTCTATAATGAAGCGACGATTAGGGTGAAGGGGTGTTAAGCTTTCAAATAATATCCTCTCTTTTGAGAGCTCTGGTTTTTGTTCATTAATTTCATCTACCTTTAAAAGAGCAAAGTATTTTTCTTTGTCTTTAGGAGGACGGATAGTTCCATAAACGACATCACCTGTTTTAAGATCAAATCTTCTGATTTGTGCAGGAGATACATAAATATCTTCCGGAGATGGCAAATAAGAATAGTTAGGTGAGCGTAAGAAGCCAAATCCATCTGGCAGTACTTCCAAGACTCCTTCGCCAACTAAAATCTCATCTTGTTTATTGGATTTTACCTTTACAATTTCAAATACCATTTGAGGTTTTGTCATAGAGCCAAGATTTTGTAGCCCTATGTTTTTTGCATATGCACTTAATTGATCCATCGTCATGCGCTGTAAATCTGCTATTTTTGTAATAGTCATATTTTCTGGATCAATAGCAATGGGTTCTTCCATTTTAGGAAGTTCTTCTTCCATGATAGGAGGTCTTTTCGTCCGATGATGATGATGTTTAATGGAGGGAGGGATAATTTGTGAGCTGGGCGGGGGAAGAATTCTATTTCCTAATGCTTTATTTGATTCTATATTGGAATCTTCTTGTTCAGTCATGGACAACTTTTTTCCTTTATTTGGTTAATAATGTTTTTTACTTGATGATGAAGAACATCCAAATTTTGGTTATTTTCTATAATAAAATCTGCATGTATGATTGCCTTATCATGAACTTCAAGTGCTTTATTTCTTTGTATAAATTGCTCTTGTGAAAAGCCCTTTAATAGAAAACGAGATAGTCGAATATCGATATCTGCAATAACACCAATTACGTAATCAAACCACTGCTGCATCCCGATACTATAAAGCAAAGGTATTTCTGCTACAAAGAATGAATAAGACTTTAGTTTGATCGATTCGTAAGAGGAGATAATTTTATTTTTCACTTCAGGATGTATTATATTTTCTAATGCGGTTAATTTTGTTGGGTTTGCAAATACAAGTTCAGCAATTTTTTTACGGCTAGGGGTTCCATCTTGGAGTATCTCATGACCTAATAGCTCGACTATTTTTTTTTTAATTTCAATATTAGAGGAGATTAATTCATGAACAAGATCATCGGCATTTATGGTATAAGCACCATATTGTCGAAAAATGGCACTGACAGAACTTTTTCCTGCAGATAAGAATCCCGTAATTGCAATTTTCCTCAATTTTAACAATCTCCCCAATTTTTTCCAATCGCTATATCTACCTTAAGGGGGACCTTCATATGGTAAACGCCTTGCATTGTGTCGCTTACGATTTTTTTTATCTGATGGAGTTCTTCATCTGGGCATTCAAAAATGAGCTCATCATGGATTTGAAGTATCAGATAAGATTGTAAAGAAGATTCTTTAATTTTTTCATCTATTTTTATCATAGCGAGTTTAATAATATCTGCTTGAGCCCCTTGAATAGGGGTGTTGATAGCGTAGCGCTCTGCTTGTGCTTGTATTGTTCTATTAGAAGAGTGAATGTCCTCTAGAGGTCTTTTTCTGCCAAATAGAGTCTCTGTATATCCTGTTTTCTTTGCTTTTTCTATTGTTTTATCGATAAAGGATTTTACTTTTGGATAACGTTTAAAATAAGTGTCGATAAATTTCGCAGCATCTTTAATATTCATGTCGATTTCTTTGGAGAGTCCAAATGCTTGTTGTCCATAAATAATACCAAAGTTAACAGCTTTTGCTTGTTGTCTCATGGTACTTGTAACCTCTTTAATAGGGATATTAAAAATTAAGGAGGCTGTATAAGCATGAATATCTTGGTTTAGTAAAAAGGCATCAATAAGTGCTGGATCACCACTTAAATGTGCTAAAATACGCAGTTCGATTTGCGAATAATCTGCTGCAAGGAAGCTCCAATGCGCTTGTTGTGGTTGAAATGCTTTCCTGATTTTTTTGCCGTCAGCAGATCGAATAGGAATATTTTGCAAGTTGGGGTTTTGACAGGATAATCTTCCTGTTGCAGCAACGGATTGATTAAATGTTGGATGAATGCGATGCGTGTGAGGATTGATCTGGGCTGGTAATGAATCTACATAGGTAGAACGTAATTTTTCAAACGTCCGGTATTCTAAAATTTTTTCTACAAATGGATTTTCTGTGGAGAGTGCATCTAAAATATCTGCGCTTGTAGAAAACCCTGTTTTCTTTTTTTTCCCCGGATATGGGATCTTCATTTTTCCAAATAGCACTTCGCTTAATTGTTTGGGGGATTTGATATTAAACGTTTCACCACAACTATCGAAAATTTCTTTTTCTAAATATTTAATTTTTTCTGCAAATTCTTTGGACAATTCTTTTAGATAATGACTATCAACAAAAATGCCTTTTCGTTCCATATCTAATAAAATATAAAGCAGAGGCAATTCCATTTTATAAAAGAGATCATGTAGGGTTTGTTGTTTTAAACTATCTTCAAAATAGTGTTTTAATTGGAGTGTATAATCTACATCCTCACAACAGTAGTGTGTGACTTTTTCAATATCGATTTCTGTTAAAGGAACTTGTTTTTTCCCCATGGTAGTTAGCTCTTTATACGAGAGTTTTGTTTTACCAAAAATATCAGCGCTAAGTTGGTCTAGGCCATGACGGTTAAGTTGAGGGTTTAGTAGATACGATGCAATCATGGTATCAAAAGCTATGAGGGGGGGGGATATGCCCGCGTTAAGGAGCACATGCAGATCATATTTGATGTTATGTCCAATAAAAGAGTGATGTTTGCTACTTAAAATTGGCTTTAGTTTGTGCAAAATAACGTCTGAGGATAATTTGTCATTAAATGGAATGTAATAGGCCTCCCCTGGTTTGATGCCAAGTCCAATGCCTACTAATTGTGCAAGCATAGGTTCAATGCTTGTTGTTTCCGTGTCGATACAAATTTCTTTAGCATTGTTTAGTTTTTCAATTAATTTATCTAATTCCGACGCTGTCCGGATGCAATGGTACGATACCTTTTCTTTTGTAGAGGACATAGGTTGTAAGGTGTCTAGTTCCTTTAATAAAGAGGCAAAGTTCATTTCCTGAAAAAAGTTGCGCAATTGTTCGTTATCACCCTTTTTTAGATGATAAAAGTCGCTATTTTTGGGGATTTCAACAGTAGTTTGAATCGTAGCAAGTTCATAAGAAAGAAAAGCATTTTCTTTTTCTGCAATAAGTTTATCTTTTCTTTTTTGGTTTTTAATTTTATCGAGATTCTTATAGATATCTTTTAAGGAGCCAAATTCATGGAGTAACTCAGTAGCTGTTTTAGGACCAAAGCCTTCTATACCAGGGATATTATCAGAGGCATCTCCCATAATAGCTAATAAGTCGATAAATTGATTGGGATAAATGCCATGGATTTCTTTTACTTTTGCTTTATCGATAAGGGGTTCGTCTTTATGTACTTGCAGGACGTAGATATCATCATTCACTAGTTGACAGAGGTCTTTATCTGAGCTTATCAAGTATGCTTTTGCTTTAGCGTGCTCTGCATATTTTGCAATACTTCCCATGGTGTCGTCTGCTTCTACGCCTGGAATACAAAGCATCGGTATACCAGCAAGGTCACAATATTGATGGGCAAGCTCTAACTGTGCATATAACTCCTCCGGCATGCCTTCTCGATGAGATTTATATTGAGAATAGATAGCAGTGCGACTTTGTTTATTATTAGGTCCATCGAATACCGCAACAAAATAAGTAGGAGAATAATCTTTGAAGATTTTTTGAATAGATCGAATAAATCCATAGAGGGCGTTTGTAGGAACGCCCTCTTTATTTTTCATTCCTTTTATTGCATAGAAAGAACGAAACAAATAGTTTACTGCATCTAAAATAAAAATTTTATCCATATCTTATCTGTCATAATAGTATAGCAAACGATTATTAGATGGTTTTTCTAGTCCAAGGGGATTGAGCAATTTATCTGTCATACCATTAAAGAAGCTTTGCTTAGCATCTAAAAAACCGGTTAACCAAGATGGTCTTACCAAGATTTCAACTACTTGATACTTTTCAGTTTCAGCAAAGCCTGCTTTTGCAGCAAGTTCTTTTAGGGAAGAGTAGTAATCACTATCTCCTTGATCTATATAACCATATTCCATTGCGGTTACAGTATCATATACTTGTGCGCCATATTCATTAACGAGTTTGGTTTCATTTATATTAGGTCTGTTTGATACTACAACTTTAACAAATTGACGATAGGAATAATCGATGATAGCTTTTAAAGAAGCATCTTCTCCTTCTTGCCAAGCCCGATAAGGATTCATCATATCTTTATCGATGCCTTTTATTAAGGTTTCAGCATTTATTCCATATCTGGTCATCAGGTCTTTAAAATTGAAAAATGGTCCTATACGTACACCTACAGATCCAATGATCGCAGAGGAACAAGAATAAATGCGATCTGATGCGCAAGCAATATACATACCACCAGATGCACAGAGTCCATTAACATAAGTAGTGATAGGTATCTTATAGGTATTTTTATATCTCACTAACTGGCGATAGATACTATCCGAATCTATATCAGTTCCTCCTGGAGAATCCATATAGATCAAGATCGCTTTTACTCGATTATGATCAAACATCCCCTTACGAGACTCTCTTAATATGCGGTCTACCGTGTCTCCATTTAATTTAGGAGTTCCGATGATACCGTCGATATTTAACTTTACAATAACAGGGGCAGTAACCGGTAATAGATCATCGTTGCCATTATGATCGGGACAGAGTATTACTTCGCTTTTATATTTGGACGCTAGTTTTGGTCCCATAAGAACAGCGGAGCTAACTGTTATAATCAAAAGAGCAACGAGTATCCCAAAGACTGCAAATAATGAATTACAAAAATACCGCAGAGACGATAGGAAAATTGATTCTCGTGAAAATTGCATAATATCTCCTTGCTTGTGATAAATGTATGTGATTCTAAACAACAGATAGAATTTGCGCTATCGTAGTTTAGAAGTTTTTGTCAAAATTATTGTATATATCCGGCTATTTAACAGGTTTTTCAGTTATAGGGCTACGGATTTTGTAAAAAAGTTCACCCAGCACAATAACTCCGAGTATTGCGAAAATATAATAAACATATGCTGGAATAAAATAGTTTAATGTGATGGCAACCAGTAATATAAATTGAAGTGCTGTAGAGATTTTTCCCGCGTTTGCTGGTCTAAATTTATAAGATTTAAATTTTGAAGAGATAATCAAATAAAGGAAAAACAGAAATAGAGCGATATCTCTAGATAGCATAATAGCTGCTTGCCAAAACTGCATTTTATGCTCAAAAATAAATACACTCAAAACAAAAAAAACAAAGAATTTATCCATAATAGGATCCAGCACAGCGCCAAAGCGTGAGGTAGCTCGCCATTTTCGTGCAATATAGCCATCGATAGAATCGGTTATCATAGCCACAAGAAGCGTCACAAGTCGGATAAAAGGACTGTGAAACAAGAATAGGAAAGCAAGGGGGCCTCGAATAAACGTGAGCAAGTTAGATGTGGTTATCATTATTGGATTTTTTTTTTCGCTTTGTATATTTATAACAAACTATACCAATTAGAGTCACACTGAATCCGATGAATATAGCTAAATTGATTTGCTTTAAATAAGCAATCATTTGATCCAAATTAGCAGAAAGTTGATAAAAAAAGGTATAAAAAATACTCGACCACAATATACACCCGATAGAGTCGAAGGCTGCAAACCTTGTAAAACGGACATTACTCATTCCTGAACTAATAAAAACAGCATTTCTTACTCCAAAAGGAATAAATCTAGCGATTAAATAAGTCCACCCACCATATTTGTTATAAAAATGGTTCATTTTTGCTATTTTTTGGTGAGGAAGCAATTTTTTGATAATAGGGATAGTGAGTAGTTTATGATTGAATATCTTCCCAATAGAATAAGCGATCCAAGCGGAAAGAATGCTGCTGATAAGAAAGACAACATAGAGAGGGTATTTCATTTCAGGGATGATCGTTGCTGCTAAAAAAGCACATAAAGCGAGTAGAATATCAATAGAAATAGGGATGTTCAATCCTGCTAATAAAACGCAAATAGACACAATTATCGGAGCATAAAAGGGGTGCACAATAATGAACTGGATGATTACATTCATGAAGTGGCCATCAATATGCTTTTTGTTCTTGAGGAGTTACAAAAGTGGGCTGTTCAGATGGAGGTAGTTGATCATCGTCTATATTGATTTTTTCAGCAGAAGTTGTGATTGCATGGAATTTTCTTCCTAAAGATTTTACTGCGAATATCCAGGCAATTACGACACCAAATAAAATAACAGCTACAAATGGGGTGCTTAAGGAGACTGAGCCAAAGATAAGCAAAAGAAATTGATGGATAATAGAACCACCGGACTTTCCTAATCTGGATCCAACACCGTCAATAGCGGCTTTTCCCTTTAATTTACACTCATCGCTAAGAGGGATGAATGCCATTTCTTTTGTTGCATCAAAAAATGTAAATTTACACGCTCTAGAAAAGCAGTTTTGCATAGATCCAAAAAAGACGCCAAGTGCAATAGGAGAGACGCCCAGCAAAGCGGTAAGTAGAGATAGAGAGTGGCTATCTTTAAAGAGTAAAAAAGAAAAAAACAAAATACCTGTAATAAGTAGGGCCATAGGGGTGATCATTGCGGAAAGAGTCCATCCAAAGCGACGGATAATAGGACCACAAAAAAAGATGGATACGATGGTAGATGCAACGCCGATTGCAGAATAGACTCTACCCATATATGCATTAAAGTCAGCAGGAGTAGGAAATAGTAATCGTATTTGATCTTTCCAGATGATTTCTACCATATTAAGCGAGATATTAAAGGTAAGAACGATAATTGCTATACGAATTAAATATTTCGATTTGGCAAGATATGCAAAATTCTCTCTAATACCCATTTTAATTTTTTTAGGTGGTAGCTTTGTGCCTGGCTTGCCGGAGGCTTGTTCCATAACAAGTGTATTATTCAGGTATCGGTAGAGGGCCATTACAATAAGGCTGGAGACAACAACCAGGCTTGTGATGATAAATAAAGAGTATCCCCAGGTATCGGAAATAAACCAAAAATCAGGATACAGGGTAATTTTTGTAGAGACCATGGTGGCAACTTCTCCTGCGAGAATCGTCATAAGATTAGCCCCAACTCCCAAAATGACATAAAATCTTTTAGCATCTTTTACAGTAGATATTTCATTTGCAAAGCCCCAGAAGAGGACTGTCATAATGGTAGTACCCCACAGTTCAGCCATTACATAAAACAAAGAAAAGGTCCAATTACGAAAAATAGCAATTAGTCCTTTGAATCCTTTAGGAAGAATTGCTTGTAATTGGTCTGCTAAGGCATGAGGGTGTAATACATCTCGAAAGGGATAAATAACGATAGAAAATAGGAAGAAAAATCCAATGAAGATACCCATCATGTAATAAAACACGCGTTCACGGCTGAAGCGGTTAGATAAGCGAGTAAATAAAAAAGTAAAAAATAGAGCCATTGGCAAAATAGCCCATATTTTGATAAAGGGGAGGGCTTCTGCTCCGGATCCGGGCGCTGTAATAACTAGTGCATCTTTTGGAGATTTAAGAAGTGTGTAATTAAATACAATTAACGCATAGATGATGAACATCGGAAGGAATCTTTTTAATTCTCTACGATGAACTGGCCAAATCATCGACCTTAGTCTGCCAAATTCCGGTGTGTCTACCGATGACATAATTTAACCAACTTTGAGTGTTTGTTCTCAGTTACAGTTAAAATTTTATTTAGGTAAGGTGTTTTAATTGCATACGGGCGTGGAAGAGCGCATCTATTAGTAGAAGAGAAACTGAATAACATTTTGCGTATTTGCAAAACTTCCTCGAAACTTCATTAAAATGATAACAGTGATTATATATCATTTATGAAAAAATACAATGGGTTTTTATTTGTAGTTTTATAAATAGAAGGTAAAGAAATATTTACAAGTGCTTTGGAGTCAGAATATCGATGGCAGGTAAAGATCCATGTTCAATAAATTCTAAAGAAGCTCCTCCACCACTGGAAATATGACTAAATTTTTTAGCTAGACCCAGCTGATTGATTGCAGCAACAGAATCTCCTCCTCCAATAATACGAATACCTAGGTGAGTAGACAAATAGGTTGCAAGTTCAAATGTTCCCTTTGCAAAGTGACTCATTTCAAAAACACCTACGGGTCCATTCCAAAAAATAGTATTAGAATTTTTTAGTTGATGGATCCAGGTTTGCAGTGTTTTAGGCCCAATATCCATACCGATCCATTCCTTAGGGGGGTGCTGCGCTATAGAAAAAGTTTTATATGCGGCGGTATTATCAAATTTTTCTGCATATATAATATCTTCGGGAAGATGGAGCTGGATATTTTTATGTTTACAATCGTTTAAAATTTTTTTTGCTGTTTCCAGTTGATCTTGTTCTACTTTTGATGAAGCAACATCAACACCTTGTGCTTTTAAGAATGTAAAAGCCATGGCCCCCCCAATAAACAGGTGGTCTGCTTTATTTGCAAGTGCATAAAGGACTCCTAGCTTAGAAGAAACTTTTGCGCCTCCAATGATAGTGCTAAAAGGGCGTTTTGGATTCATGAAACAATCAGACAAAAAATGCAGCTCTTTTTCTACTAAAAATCCGGTGACACTTATCTTTGGCATCAATTGAGGGACAAAATAGATGGAGCTATGTTTTCGATGGGATGTGCCAAACGCATCGTTTACAAAGATATCACCATAGGAAGCAAGCTCTTTTGCAAAGGAAAGAACGTTTTCTGGTTTTGTTTCTTCTAGGTGAAATCTTAAATTTTCTAGCAGTAAGATATCACCTGGTTGCAATTGTTTAACTAGTGACTCTACTTCAGGTCCTATGCAATCAGGAGCAAGTATAACAGGATGATGAAGGACTTGTGATAGATATTTAGCGCAAGGAGCCAGGCTGTATTTTACATCTCTTGTTCCTTCCACCTTGCCAAGATGGCTCATTAAGATGATTTTTGCACCATGTTGTAACAAATATTGAATCGTATCTAGTGAAAGATCGATGCGAGTTGTGTCCGTAATATGGCCTGTTTCATCTAGTGGAACATTAAAGTCTACTCGTGCTAAAACTGTTTTGCCATTGATGGGAATATCTTTGATTGATAACTTATTCATAAAAAAGGGCTGCTTTGTGTTTTTTTCTTAAAATATAAAGAGTTTGCAATTTTGTCTAAAACAATTTGTTATATCTTTTGTGAATAAAAAATTCTTCTGTTTATTGATGCTATTAAGAGTTTTTGTTATTCTTAATCAAAGCATTAGAGAAATGGATCTGTAAAAAGGATGAACGTAATAATAGCGCTTCGAATATTTGGATTAATAGTTTTTTGCATTGGCAGTCTGCTACTAACTGTTGGGATCATTTCCTCACAAGCATATCTAGAGTGGATTTCTCAAAAATTGACAGGTCGGTATACTGAGGAAACGATGGGATATCTTTTAGGGGGAGCTAGCGCAATTGTTACTGGAATTGTTGTATTGTTTTTCAGCATCTTTACAAGGAAATAAGCGAATTTCTAGTTGAACTATGCAAGTGGCAGGGAAATTGCATGAAAAATCATAAATGTCTCCATGGTATAAAAAAAATAATGAAGCACATCTTTATAAAGATTTTCTTGCAATTTCCCTGCAGTCGAGATGTATTCAGAGTAATCTGAGAATTATGCGTGAAAGTGGCATCTTCACAGAATCTTAAATATGTTAAAATCAAACCAATCATTTATTCTTATAGAGTATAAGGCAATAACAAATCGTAATTATACATGAGTGATGCGAAAAAATTTAAATTAAGACAAAAACGATTATTTGCTAACAAAACAGATGGTTTACATAATCTGCTTATTTCCATTATGGAAATAATGGAAAAACAATATGCAAGGCAAGGCCTTCGCATTCATTTACAACTGGAAGAAAAACTACCAGCAACGATACATATAGAAGAACAAACCCTATGTTATTTGTTTTTTTATATTATTGAAGCATTCCTTTTTGATATTGGCAAAGCAACAACCCTACGCGTTGTTGTTTCCTCGCAGACTATTCGAGATGTTCCTCATATATATTTTATTCTGATGGAAGAAAACAGGTATAAGTCTGAAGCTGTTTTTTTTAAGTTGTTGCAAGCAGTGGAACGAATAATAAAGGATAAGGCTGCAGATAGTTTTTCTTTTGAACTTGCATCGGATCTCATTCATCAACTGGGAGGCGAGATTTGGATGGAACACGAAGATCAACCCTCCCCTGTAGTGCATTTTATATTAAAGTGTTGAAAATGGGTTAGAAGATTCTCTAAAAGATGGGTTTGTTTTTCTACGATTAATTTCGGAGCGAATAGAAAATAAAAGATCTTGGTCGAAGTCCTGTCTGCCAGCCCAAAGCAAATAATCGATAGGAATTTCTGCAAAAGGTCTTCCTTTATGTTTTCCAAGAGGCATATTTTTTAATCGAATTGGTTTTTTTAATCGTTCCAAGATGTCTTTAGTAGAATTAAAATGCTTGGAGAGTTGTAAAAACACCTGAATATTTACAACAACATCACTCATTGCTCGGTGAGCGCCTTCTTGGGGAATATTAAAATGTTGTCGTAGCTGTTGTAATGAATTAGTAGGAGAGTCTCCATAAAGACGAGCAAGGCGCAACGTATCAATGTATTTTTGTTTTGTGATTTCACAGGGTATGCAAAATCGTTTTGCCTCTTCTTCCATGATCTCCATATCAAAAAAAACGCCATGTCCAATAATAATGTGCCCTTGTATGAGTTTTAAACAAGAGGGCAATATCTCTTTGATTGTTGGCTTGTCTTTTACCATGTCATTGGTGATATGATGGATTTTAATAGAATCTTCTGGAATGTCACATTCTGGGTTAATTAACGTTTCAAAGGAGGATAGGTGTTCATCTCCCCGGAACTTTACGATGGCAATTTCAATGACTTTATTTTCTTTTGGGCTAAGTCCTGTTGTCTCGCAATCTATACATACGAATACATCTTTATTCATAGAAGGCCTTGTATCTCTTTGATTAGTCGATCTTTTCCATCGCTGTTTTTAATCGAGTAAGCTATGGTACTTGGCCCATGATTTAAGAAGTTAGATAATTCGGTCTTTTTTTCATTCAATACGCTTTTAAGCTCTGATTCAGAAAGTTTATCTGTCTTTGTAAAAATAACAATAATGTTAATCTGATTTTTTTTTATCCATTCTATCGCCATTTTATCTAAATCACTGATAGTATCGCGTCTGCTGTCTAGCAAAACAAGTACGCACTTAATAGGGCGATCAGAGGAAAAATAATATTCGATGAGCTCATGCCATCTTTTTTGTTCTTCTTCCGGAGTTTTGGCAAATCCATAACCTGGTAAATCAACTAGAAAAAATTTTTCATCCACTGCAAAAAAATTAATGGTTTGTGTTTTTCCTGGCAGACTTGATGTTTTTGCAAGCTGTTTGTTGGATAACAAGTGGTTAACTAAGGAAGATTTTCCTACGTTGGATTTTCCAATGATAGCAATTTCTTGTAAAGATTGCCTATTTGCTTTCGCTAATTGGGTAATATTGCCAACGACATATCTTAACTCTACTTTTTTAAAATCAATTTTCACTTAAGAGTAATTCTCCTGTTGTTTTCACCACTATAATCGATATAAACATGCAGAGCATTATCCGGTAAGTAGGGCGTAATACGTTCAGGCCATTCGATAAGACAAATGTGATCATTGCTAAAATAATCTATAAATCCCATGCTTTCAAACTCTTCTGGATCTTTTAGGCGGTATAAATCAAAATGATAAATAAGAGATGAGTTTTTATATTCAATGAGATAAGTAAAGGTGGGACTATGAATCATATTTTCATCAACAGCTGCAATGCAATGGACTAAGGATTTGATTAACGTGGTTTTCCCAGCTCCTAAAGTACCATGAAAGCAGACGACATCTCCAGGGGATATTAAAGAAGCTAGTTCTATTGCGATCTGCTTGGTATCTTCTAAAGAAGCAGAAAACCAATTATTCTTCTTCAAACCAGTGCTCAGTGAAAGATGTAAGCTCGTCTTCTTGAGACATTGCTTCGACAAAAGCAGACATATTGGATTCGTCTATCTGCTCTTGTATAAAGTTCATAAAATCATCTTCGATTTGGAACTTGTTTTGTGTAGGCACGTCCATCAAAGAAATGGGTTTTAGATGATTTTTACAAAAGTCATCAATTACTGATTTGCGGCTATTGAACAATTTGCCGGAAATTACAGAAGAAAATACCAATTTTGTAATAGGTTCTTTTCTTTTTTCAATATAATTGTGAATGACTTCCGGATCTTCGGATACAAGGAATTTTTTTGCGGGAAGGCCACCTTTTCTTTCTGTGTTTTCTGCACATCTAGAAACCCAATCATAAATAGCATCTAAAGGGTTTGGGTGAGTATTGTCTCCAAAAACTTTACCGGAATAAGGGCATATGTAAATACGTTTTGTGTGTTCATTGACACTACGTTGCCCTACCATGATTTTTATCTCTGTCTCTCTCCAAAGTTTCCCTTGTTTTTCAAGAGTATCTACTAATTCTTCTTCGCTGCGGTAAATTTTCTTTTCTTTCAAAAAAACAACAGGATGGACCTCAAATTTTTTTTCTACATAAAACAAATATGTAGTTAATAAATCTGCGGTTTTATGCTTCGTTAAAAAACTGATTAAAGACTTTTTTAAGTCTTTTGTAATGTTAATCTTTTCTGTTTTCATCAACATCCTATATCTCTTTATTTTCAAGCAAACTTTATTACAAGATTCAAAGACTCTAAAGATTAATCCATTGTTTGATTATTCTCAAGACAAACAAAAAGAAAAATAGTGAGAAAGAGGAAAAATATCTTAAAGACTTGGCTTATTTATGCACGAGGAGAGCCGGGAGGAGCATCTTCATAGAGTTTATTGATATCGGGGAATATTTTTTTAGCGATTGCGTGAACAGAGGATATATCAGTAGGTGGGATAGAAGAAGCTTTTGCAAACGTGCTAGCCATCTGAGTTAGAGAGTTAGATAGCTCTCTTAAAGCCGTTTTGGTGCCCTCTGGTGCTGATGTCATTGCCTTGATGGCTTCCTCACTGATGTCGAGAGCCTGAGCCATGTATCCTTCGGCCTTTTCTCTAATATCGAGAGGATTAGATACACCATCATGGAGACGAGCTGTTAAGGTTTCTAGATTAGAAACTATAGCATCTGCGGTTAGTGCAATATTGCGGATATCCATGAGCATACCTTGTTTTCTTTCTTAAAAACAAAACATGCTTTTTTTGCAATAAAAAAATTAATATAGCGAGATGAGTGAATCATCGTTCTGTGGCTGTTTATTTTATTGCAATATAGATCAATTTTTATTTAACTGTTTTTTGGTTTAAAAGGTTAAATTTAGGAATTGCTTTTTAGAGACTTTACCTGTTATCCTCACGAGAAAATTTTGTAGGATGAGAAAATGGCGCTATTATTAGAAGAAATTATTATACCTGATTATGAAAAAGTTGTAAAAGTAACGGATGAAAGTGTTGGGTTAAAAGCAATTATTGCTATTCACAATACCAACATGGGTCCAGCGCTAGGCGGCCTTAGAATTTATCCTTATACAACATTTGATGATGCCCTAACCGATGTCCTACGATTATCAAAAGGAATGACCTATAAGTCTGCTGTTAGCCAAACAGGACTGGGCGGTGGAAAAAGTGTTATTATGATAGACAAGCAGGGTAAAAACCCCGCGTTATTAAGGGCATTTGGAAAGGCTGTTGATATGTTGCAAGGTGCATATATTTGTGCAGAAGATGTTGGCTGTACAGTAGAGGACATAAAGGTTGTTCGAGAAACAACGAGATATGTTACAGGTCTTGCCAGTGAAAAAAGCAGTGGGGATCCAGCTCCTTTTACTGCATGGGGCACTTACCGTGGTATTCAATCTATTACGCAGTTTTTATTTGGCACAGATAGCGTAGCTGGCAAAACGATAGCGATTCAAGGGCTTGGGGCAGTAGGTGGAGCGTTGCTCGATATTTTATTTTGGGAAGGCGCTGACTTAATTGTTACGGATATTGATGAAGAAAAGGCTAAACGTTTAGCTAAACAATACGCTGCTACCTATGTACCACCTGATCAAATTCTATTTGTCAAATGTGATATATTAGCTCCTTGTGCACTTGGAGGTATCATCAATCAACACACGATTTCAAAGCTGCGATGCAGAGCAATCGGAGGTGCAGCTAATAATCAATTATTAGAAGATGTAGATGCAAATCGATTACTTAGCTATGGTATTTTATATGCTCCAGATTTTGTCATTAATGCAGGTGGCATTATTAATGTAAGAAATGAGCTTGTTCCAAGTGGCTATAATGCAAGGGCTGCTAGAAATGAAGTGCATAAAATTTATGATCGTTTACTAGACATTTATCATATTGCAAAGCAAAATCGATGTTCAACGCATCATGCTGCGGTGATGCTTGCAGAGCATAGAATTAGATATCACATAGGAAAAGAAGAACAACAACTTTGTTTTCACCACTAATGATTAATTTACATTTAGCGCTAACACAAGAAATAACAAAAATAATTAAGTTATTATTTCAAAAAGAGCTTTCTTTAGAAAAAGAAGAGACCTTTCTTGCAGATGTTACTCCTTCTACACAAGACAAATTTGGACATTATCAATGCAATAGTGCGATGCGTCTTGGTAAATTGTTAAAAAGCAATCCAAGAGATGTTGCAACAAAAATAATTGCAAAGATGGAAACGATCGCATTTATTGCAAAAACAGAAGTGGCAGGTCCTGGTTTCATCAATATCTTTTTAGCTTCCTCTTTTTTATGTGAAAAAATTAATCAACAATTAAAAGACCCCCGTCTTGGTATTGCAAGTCTTCCAGGGCATGAGAAAGTAGTCATTGATTTTTCTTCTCCCAATGTGGCCAAGGAATTACATGTAGGGCACCTTCGATCTACCATTATTGGAGATAGTATAGCGCGTTTACTGGAGTTTTTGGGATATGATGTGCTAAGGCTCAATCACATTGGAGATTGGGGAACCCAATTTGGTATGCTGATTACCTATTTACGCCATTATCATAAAGCGGTTTTTTTAGGGGATGATAGAGCAAATCTATCGCAATTAATGCTTTGGTATCGAGAATCAAAAAAGCATTTTGATGCAGACCCGGTGTTTAAAAAACAGGCCCAACTATCGGCAGTGGATCTTCAGCAAGGCAATGTGGAATGTAGAAAAGCGTGGGAAATTATTTGCGAGATTTCTAGAAAAGCATATCAGGAGATTTATCACTTACTTGATATTCAATTAATAGAAAGAGGGGAGTCGTTTTATCAGCCTTTTATTCAGGATTTAATGCAAGATCTCCATGCCAAAGGGCTTGTTACGATGTCGGATGGGGCAGAGTGCATTTTTTTAGATGGATTTGAAGGAAAAGATAACCAAGCTTTGCCAATTATTTTAAAGAAATCAGATGGTGGTTTTAACTATGCTACAACAGATATGGCAGCTATTAGACATCGCTCTAAAGTAGAAAAAGCAAAGCGATTAATTTATGTGGTAGATTCTGGTCAAAAACTACATTTAGAGATGATTTTTACAGCAGCAGAAAAAGCTGGTTATGTTGATAGAAAAATGCAGGAAGTAGTCCATGTAGCTTTTGGTGTCGTGCTGGGATCGGATGGTAAAAAATATAAGACAAGGTCTGGTGAGACAGAGCGATTGATTGATTTGATACAAGAAGCAATAGAGCGCTCTTATGAATTAATGAAAGATCGTATTCCCGATGCATCAGATGAAGAACTAATGAGTGCTGCTAAAATACTTGGTGTTGATGCGGTTAAATATGCGGATCTTTCCGGTCATAGACAAAAAGACTATGCTTTTAGTTATGATCGTATGTTAAAATTTGAGGGAAATACAGCAGCTTTCCTACTTTATTCCTATGTAAGGATACAAAGTATAAAACGCAAAGCAGATATTGCTTTAGATGCGCTCATGCACAGCGCTAGTATTCAGCTAGAAACTGCTCAAGAAACAGATTTAGCTCTACATTTGCTTCGTTTTTCTGAAGCACTAAGAGAAATGGACAAAGAGTTGCTGCCAAATAGGCTATGTGATTATCTCTTTACGTTGGCAGAGAAGTTCAATATCTTTTTCAGAGATTGTCAAGTAATTGGGCATGAATTGCAACATTCTAGATTGCTACTAGCAGATCTTACCGGCAGAGTATTAAAGCAGGGGCTTTCTTTACTTGGGTTAAAAACACTCGACAGGATGTAACGTATCTCAGTTGTGGATTTCTCCATGTAATTTACAGAGCGAACTAATAACCATCAATTCAAATAAGTGATGGTTATTGATTTTTAATTATAACACATTCATTATTAATATCTTATATAAGATGCGCTCTGAGTCGAATATCTGATGGTATATTAAATGCACAATTTATATGCTTGTGTCTGATTTTTCGTGCTTATAATACACCTCATTTGGTACATTCAAATCAGAAGTTAAGGGCAACCACACGCTAATTCGTGCATAGAGTGTACTATGGATTCTATAGAAAAAAATGACTTGGCCGGCATTGGGAGGATCTCAAGACATCGCCTCTCTGAAGTGCTTCGTAAGGTTAAAGGGGGTTGCATTACTTCCAAGAATGTAGCGGAATTTCTTAACGTTTCTACAAGCCAAGCTCGCGCATTTCTATCCGCTTGGGCTGCAAATGGATGGTTATACAGAGTGCGGCAAGGTATCTATGTGCCTATTGATATTGCTGCCACCTCTTCCGATCAGTCTTTGATAGATCCTGGGATTGTTGCAAATGAACTATTTGCGCCTTGCTACATTGGAGGATGGTCAGCAGCTCAGCATTGGGGTTTTACGGAGCAGATTTTTGAATCAATGTTGATCATCACATCAAGACACATCAACGGGAAAAAGCAATTAGCTGGTGACTTGCATTTTTTGATCAAGAAACTTAAGGCTGAGAAAATGTTTGGTCTGAAGGCTGTATGGAAAGAACAGCTCAAGGTTCAAGTATCTGACCCTCATAAAACAATTATAGACATGTTCGATGACCCTTCTGTTGGAGGTGGAATGCGTTCGGTGATAGATTTTTTTCAACAATATCTCTCCTCTTCTCACTTTAATGCCGATACTCTTCTTGCATATGCCTCAAGAATGGATAACAAAACTATTTTCAAGCGTTTAGGTTTTGTTTTATCTAAAATTAATCCCAACGCAACTGCATTGATCGACTATTGTAAACAGAATATCAGCCAGGGGAACTCTCAGCTTGATCCTACTCTGAAAGGAAATCGTCTACTTAAAAAATGGAGGCTCTGGATTCCTGTGAATTTTGAAAAACACATGAATTGGACTGAACATGATTGATAAATTGGAGGTGCTTCAACTAGCCAAAAACGCGGGATTGCAAAACTCTACAATCGAAAAAGACTATGTTTTAGGATGGGTATTAATAGGCCTCCAAAACAATTCTAAGATTGGAGACTCGTGGATTTTTAAAGGTGGCACATGCCTTAAAAAATGTTTTTTTGATGAATATCGCTTTTCTGAGGATTTGGACTTCACATTGATAGATCTTGCCCAAATGAACGAATCTTTTCTCATGAGCGTTTTAAAGGAGCTTGCTGAATGGGCATATGATGAGACAGGGATTGAAATTCCTTTGAAAAGTTTCTCCGTGGAATTCTATACAAATTTGCAAGGATCTCTCTCAGCTCAAACCAAGTTTTCTTACATTGGCCCCTTAAAACAAAAAAAGACAAATAGCCTTCCCACTATCAAGCTAGATCTTACCCCACATGAAAAAGTCGTGTTAATTCCTGAGAGACGCGAAATCTTCCACCACTATTCAGATAAGCCTCTGAATTCTCCAAAAGCCTTTTGTTATTGTTATGAGGAAATCTTCGCTGAAAAGTTACGTGCCCTAGCAGAAAGGGCTAGGCCTCGGGATCTCTATGACATCATTCATCTTTATCAAGAACGCCAAAGGCTTGGAGAAAAAAGTAAATTTTTTGAGTCTCTTGAACAAAAATGTTCTTTTAAGAAAATGCCTTTGCCCAGCCTGGAAACGATTGAAAGACATCCTCAAAAGGCCATCCTCTCTTCCGAATGGGAAAACATGTTAAGTCATCAACTGCCAATGTTAAGACCTTTTGAGAATTTTTGGGAGCAGCTCCCTCATATTTTCAACTGGGTTTATGAGGATTATCCTAAAGCATTTTTAACGCAATTAAACTCATTTCTAACGCAGAAGAAAGCCTGGACCTGTATCGTACTTATTTGTGAAAACGATCTAACTTTCCCTTATCAGGAAAGATATTTCGTTTCGATACCCAGTGAAGAAATTATCAGGCTGAATCAATCAAGTAAGGTGTGGTGTCAACCATTGAATCTCATCGATGTGACGATAAAAGGGAATGCTCAATTCATCCACGATAAATTGTATGAAGCGATCGTAATGTATCTCGATGAGCAAACAAAAGCATTTGTTTCGCATGATTCGCAGGCAAAAAATCAGAAAGCGATTTCTTTGGCAGAAGTAAGACCTGGGGACGTTGTTGAAGTTCCTGGCTATTTTTTAAACGATTGGAATAAACGGATCAATCCTTCTTCGGGATATGTGCACTACTGGTTTCAACCCACCATAGTACTGCCACCTCATATGAAAATGAAACTCATTCAGGCGGCTAGAAGAAAAAGATTCTAATGATTCATACTTTGGCGCACGCTCAGTGCACTCTTTTTACGTGGATTAAAAACATTAGACAGGTTGTAATAGCATCTATTTATCTGATTTTTTCTATCATACGCATGTAACGGTTTAACCATGGGGGACAATCATGGTGAGCCATGATTTGATCTATTGTTAGCCAATAATGAGATGGGATTTCACGAATATCAGGAGTTACATGAACATTAGGCTGCTGCATTTTACAATAAAAAATGATGTCCAAGTAATTTTTGTTGTCAGAACCAACAAAGAAGGAACTAGTTACAAAATGAATAGGATCAATCAATTCTAGTCCAACTTCCTCAATAATTTCTCGCTTAACCGCTTGTATCAAAATATTGGTTTCATTTGCACCGTCTGCATATTCTACTTTGCCACCTGGAAAAGATAAACAACCACCTGCATGACCGCCTGGGGGTCTTTTAATAAATAAAAAATGATTGTTATGCTCAATGGCGCATTCGACAACAGTAAGAAACATTGACATATCTATTCCTATATTTTAAGCAAGGATTGTTTTACTAGCTTGTCCTGGAATTTCTACAGCGTATCTAGGTACTGCATAACCCGGTAAAAGCATACGAAGGTTGTCTATAAGTTTTATTGCAATATCTCTTTCTACAAAAAATGACTCTGCACCTTTTACTTTATCTAATTCAAACAAATAATAAGGCATGATGCCTATTTGAATAAGGGTGCTGTATAATTCTACTAATGCTTCAAGAGAATCATTCACATCTTTTAATAGGACGCTATGGCTTAAAATAGGAATTCCTAATCTTGCCAGTTTTTTGATTGCATTTATAATATCCGCATCTAATTCTTTAGGATGATTGATATGGACAACGAAAACTACTTGATAGATGCGGTCTTGTAATAGGTTTAACAAACCTTCTGTAATACGCTCTGGTATACCGATCATAAAGCGAGTGTGAAAACGCACGATCTTAACATGAGATATAGATTCTAAATGATCTAGCAGCTCGGATAGAGCGCCATCATCCAGGGAAAGAGGGTCTCCACCGCTTAAAATTACCTCTTGGATAGAAGGATTTGCTTTTATAAATGTTAATTCTTCTTCCAATGACTTACGAGCTACTTCATAAGGAAAATTTTGTCTAAAGCAGTATCTGCAGTGCATGGCACATGCACTGGTGGGCAGCATGAGTGCCCTATAGTGGTATTTTTGCAATAATTTATCTGATTGTTTAAATGCAATATCTTGGACAGGATCTAGTTGAAAACCATCTAGCACCACGTCGTTTTTTACAGGGACAAACTGTAAAAAGAGAGGGTCTTTCAAATTGTTTTTTTCTATTTTTTCGGCAATTCGTTTGGGTAGGTTTAAAGGAAAATTTCGTTTCTGTACAAGCAGATGCCTAGATATATGATCGATTTCTAAAAAATCGATTAACGTTTCAATAGAGCGAAAGTTTTGTTTTAGTATGGTTTTCCAGTAAGTCATGGCGGGCATTATAATGAATTTAAGGAATTAACAAAAAAAGTATTTTTTATAACCATAAAAATAGATTAAAAATATTATTTTAATTCGCTAAGTAAATGGGTTTGTTTTGTTTTAATTGCGGCGTTTATTGTTTTTTAATAAAATGAAGTTAAAATATAACGACAGCGACTTCATAAAGCGGTAATGGTTAGTAGAATGCTGATCATACAAGCGCTTTTTCTAACTGCTTTGCCGAAGGTAATGGCACGGATAGCGGGACTCGTTGGATATCAGCACCCAGTTGTCGTAATTTCCCATCAATATCTTCATATCCTCTATCTAAAAAATGAAGATTAGAGATAACACTCTCTTCTTTTGCAAGCAGCGCTGCCATGACGTAGGCAAATCCGGCTCTTAAATCAGGAATGGAGATGTCTTTTGCCTTTAAAACGCTAGGCCCTTTAATAACTAAGGAATGAGAAAAATCTCTTGATTCAAAGCGACAAGTTTTTCCTCCGAGGCAGCAGGTAAATAATTCTGCATCTGCCCCCATCTCTTTTAATGTTTGAATATAACCAAAGCGATTTTCATAGACTGTTTCATGAATAATCGAAGATCCATTTGCTTGTGTTAATAAGATCACAAATGGTTGTTGCCAATCTGTTAAAAATCCTGGGTAAACATCTGTTTCAATATGCATGCCACCTTTCAAAGGGCCCTGGTAGAAAAATTCAATGCCGTTGTTTTTAATAGAAAAACCACCTCCGAGTTCGCGGAGCTTATTTAAAAAGGTGACCATATGTTCTTGCATGGCACCTTTTACAAAAACACGCCCTTTCGTAGCAATTGCTGCCATACCAAATGATGCAGCTTCAATACGATCACAAACAACCGTATGCTGCACTTCATGAAATTCTTTTACCCCCTTCACAACAATGGTGCGGTTCACATCCACATGAATAATAGCGCCAAGTTTTTGTAAAAATAAAATCAGATCCATGATCTCTGGTTCTACTGCAGCATTTTTAATTACTGTAGTGCCGACTGCTCTTGTTGCTGCTAAAATAGTATTTTCCGTGGCTCCTACAGAAGGATAGGGGAATTCTACGATATTTCCTTGCAGTCCTTTGTGTGCTTGAGCAAAATATGCGCCATCTTTTTTCATCGCTCGATATTCAATATGTGCACCAAGACTTTCTAATGCACTGATATGAAAATCAACGGATCTTTTCCCAATATTGCATCCACCAACGGTGGGAACAACAATATCTTCACTAGTACGAGCAAGCAGAGCTCCGATCATTAAAATGGGTATTCTATTTGCGCCTGAAAAGCGTTGAGGAACATAAGTAGAAAGAATTTCTGGTGTGATTACTTCAAGGATATGATTTTCTTTATCCCAATTTGCATGCATGCCGATCTCTTTACAAAATTCGAGCGTAATGGCTACCTCGGTAATATTAGGGACATTATGAAATACACATTTTTTGTCCGATAAAAGGGAAGCTACAATCATTTTTGTGATTGCATTTTTAGCGCCTGCTGCGTGTACTTCCCCTTGCAAGGGGATTCCACCTTTTATTTTTAGAATTTCCATAGACATGCTTTAAAATTGGTCGACATTATACATTTCTGTATATCGCTTGCAATAATTTCTTTCCATTTAATGAAAAACAAATGATACAATCGTCTCTCAAAATAGAGAAAAAAAATGAGATTTTATTCTGGTATTGGCCAAGATTCCCATCGTTTTTTACCACCTGATGTAGAAAAATCTTGCATCATAGGTGGCATTGTATTTGAAGGTATACCGGGGCTTGATGCAGATTCCGATGGCGATGTGATTTTGCATGCTATTTGCAATGCAATTAGCTCTATTACTCACGTTCCCATACTTGGAAAAATTGCTCCTAAACTATGTTTTGAAGAGCATATTCGTGACAGCAGTGTTTATTTACAGCATGCAATGGATACATTAAAAGAGATAAAAATTCATCATGTAGCAATTACTGTAGAAGGAAAAAGACCCCGCATGCAATCTAGAGTAGATCAAATAAGATTTCATATTGCTAAACTAATGGATTTAGATGTGTCGCAAGTAGGACTTACCGTGACGTCCGGAGATGGGCTCAGTGACTTTGGCAGGGGAGATGGACTGCAATGCTTTTGCATTGTCACTGCAGTAAAGATGTGATTA
>JACRBE010000008.1 GCA_016213235.1 Chlamydiales bacterium
AAATCGCTTTTATCTTCCACATAAATAGAATTTGCTCCCAAAAAACTTCCACCGGAAAAAGTAGTATTTTGCTTAAAATCAAACCAGCTATTTTTTAATCCCGCATAAGGTGAAAGAATAAAATAGGGACTTAAAAAAGTCTCTCTACTTAACAAAAAATCAATCGAATTCATTGTTATTTTAGCATTCGAATTTCCCTTTTGCACTGATTTGTTGAATAAATAAATGCTTTTTGTAGGAATAACAGGGCTTACAACAGTTCCATCAACGTTATTTGATTTGTTTGTGTTAAAGTAAGTATAAAATAAAGTTAAATTCCATCCGTCGTGTGGCAAATTATATATACCACCTACACGCAACCCAAGGTTCCACCCAAATTTTATATCTTGTGTTTGTCCCTCTATTGGATTTATCCCCAAAGGTAATTTTGCTTTATAACAAAAGGTTGTTCCATTTGCTCTGGCATGCCAATATAAAAGATCAAATAAAAAGAAAATACTTTCTTTCTCTAAAAACGGGACTCCTGGTGCACATACAACCCCCTCCTGCTGATATGCATTTTCTGCAATAATAGACTGTAGTGTTTTTTCCAAACTAAGAGTTTTATTTTCTAAATCGCTTGCAATCAATAGATTTCGACAAAAAATAGAAGAGGTCACAATAAGTGATGTAAGAACGATTCGACTACTCATTTAACCCAGCAGTTTTTTGAGACTTAAATTTTCTTTTTATTTTGTTTGGCTGAAAAAATCAACGGAAATAGTAATAAAAAAAATTTTAATTTGTAGTAAAGAAAAAGGACCGGAGATTGTCCGGTCCTCTTTTTGAGATTAGTTCTCTACTCTAGATTAGAAATCCCAACGGAGTTCTAATTTTAAACCGTCGATATAAACATCTTCACTATATCTTCCATATACTAAAGAGTCGTTATCTTCTAGTCTGAGCATTTGGTTAGCTCTCCAGAAATAAGATGTATCATAACCAAGAGAGATTGCAATATGATGTCTATTATCATCTAAAAATCTCTCGTATACTAACCCAAGTCCCATAGCAACTGCTGGAACCATTCTATGAAAGTCAGCATCTAGCTCTATAGAATCATCTTCAACAAGGCTAAAATTTTCTTCATGCTCTACATCGAAGTTTCCGAAGTATAGTACTCCTGATACATCTGTGTATACGCTAAATCCATAACCAAGATGGAGTTTACCACTTAATCCAGCAACAGGACCAATTCCCCAGAAATCGCTCTCATCTTCTACGTAAACAGAGTTTACTCTAAGATCTCTACCACCAGAGTAAGTTACATTTTCTTTCAGGTCTAACCATGTAGAAGTTACCCCTGTAAATGGTCGTAAAGACAATGTTTTGCTAACAAAAAAATCTCTTGCAGCTTGCAATGTCACAGAATTCAATGTAAAGGAAAAGTCTGCTTCTGCCGTATCTACTTGGTCAAAAGTTCCTGGTCTAACAGCACCAGTTATAAGCATCGCACTTCTAAGTGGAATAACAGTACCATTTAACCCAGCATCCATAGAAGAACTTCCAGAACTTCCAAGGTAGGTATACTCTGCATAAAGTTGCCAGTCATCATATGTAGTATCTATACCAATACCAGCAAGCACACCAAAATTCCAATTTGGTTTTACATCTTTCATAGTTCCATTTATTGGAAGAACAAAAGCTGGATCATCATCGCTATAAGCGTACTCTGTTCCACCAATTCTTGGGTGTGCATATAACAAAGCTAGCTCAAGGAACCAGTCTGTTCCGCCTATTACATCTGGGCTTGCAGGAGCAGTTTTTGCACCAAACGTTCCCAATGTGTTTTCTGTTCTCACTTGAGCCATTTGTTGCTCTAGTTGAGTTACTCGAGAATCCATATCCATTGCTGCGCTGGCAGAAGCAAAAGCAACAGCAGCTAGAGCAATAGGGATTTTCTTGAATATGTTAGCAGTCATTTTCTACCTCTTAGGTTTAGCATAACATTAATAAATAGTTGTCTAATTCACCGTATAAACGAATGGGTTTATTTTTTTACAATTATTTTTTTTAAAATGAGTTGTTTTACAAAGAGACTGTATGCAGTGGTGGTTCCAGTTTTTTTCACAACTTATTGTTTTTTAGTTTTTTAAAAACACAAACCCGAAGATACTGTTTTTATTAAAAGGAACAAAAAAATATTTAAATTATTTTGTTTTTTTTATTAATGTGCATTAATTATTCAAACAGTTTTCGCAAAAAAACGCGGCGCCAAGAAGCGCTGTGTTTTCGTTTAACACTATATTAATAGGGATCTGTGACAAAAACTCTTCAAATCGTCCTTTTCCAACAAAGGATGTTAAAAAATCGCTGTTTTTTAATACGGTTAATATTTTAGGGGCGATTCCTCCACCAATAAAAACACCACCGAGCGCCATAAACTTTAATGCGCAATTCCCCGCTTCCGATCCATATATAGAACAAAAAACTTCCAGGGTTGATCGACAGGCTTTACATTCACCCTTCACTCCAGCTTCTGATATAATTTTTGGAGGGTCTAATCGTTTTATCTGTTCATCTACATCAGCACATTTAATTTCTCTTTTTGTTTCCGTTAGAAATTGATAAATCTCATAAATACCCCTGCCACATAAAACTCTCTCAAAAGAAATATGTGCTCCATACCGCTTCATTAAAAATCGTAAAAGATCTACCTCTAATTCATTTTTCGGAGCAAAATCACAGTGCCCCCCTTCACAAGCAAAAGGAATATGTTGCTTTCCATTAAAAAAAATACCAGCTTCACCAAGTCCTGTTCCTGCAGATATCAAAGCTTGGTTGCCAACGAGGGTTTCGACTCCTTTATTAATACAATAAAAATTCTCTTTTGTTAGCATTTTTATACCATAAGCATTTGCTTCTAAATCATTAATGATTGCTCCATACGTAATGTTCAATCTTTTACAAACTTCTTTAATGTCCACAACCCATGGCAAGTTTGTTGTTTTACAGATCCCATTTTTTACAGGCCCTGCAATGCCAATACATATTTTTTCTATTTTTCCTTCAAAATCGGAAAGGAATTCTTGTAGTATGTTTGTTATATTTGGATAATTTTTGCTTGGATATTTCTTATCTTTAATACTTTGTAGCTTGCAGTTTGTTGACTCATAGATGGCTAGGTGTGTTTTTGTTCCTCCAACATCTGCTGCTAAATACATTTTTTCTCTCCACCTTTATTTTCTAATTTAATGAAGAATAGTTTCTTTTTTTTCTATTCTTTTCTTTGTCTTATGCTATGATCAAAAAGTCAAAAACAAGGAGTTTATTATGTCTCATCCAAATGATCCCGGAAAAAGAAAAGCTTTAGAGCTTGCCATTTCACATATAGAAAAACAGTTTGGTGACGGATCCATCATGACGCTGGGAAAACACTCAGCGAAAAACAACATTCAAGTAATATCAACGGGAGCTATTTCATTGGATATTGCGCTAGGAATTGGTGGCGTTCCAAGAGGACGAATTGTTGAAATTTATGGACCAGAATCTTCTGGTAAATCAACACTGGCTACTCACATTGTTGCTAATTGTCAAAAAAATGGTGGTGTTGCAGCGTATATTGATGCAGAACACGCATTAGATCCAGGATATGCTAAACGAATTGGTGTTAATGTTAACGATCTTATGATTTCTCAACCAGATTGCGGGGAAGATGCATTAAATATTGCTGAAATGCTTGCTAGATCTGGAGCTGTTGACGTAATAGTAATTGATTCTGTTGCAGCGTTAGTACCAAAAAACGAATTAGAAGGAGAAATTGGAGACTCTCACATTGGATTACAGGCAAGAATGATGTCTCAAGCCTTGAGAAAGCTAACAGCCACTTTATCAAAAACAAACACCTGCGCTATTTTTATTAACCAAATTAGAGAAAAAGTAGGCGTGATGTTTGGAAGTCCAGAAACAACAACGGGCGGTAGGGCTTTAAAATTTTATTCTTCTATACGAATGGACATTAGAAGAACAGAATCAATTAAAGGCGCTGATGGTATCGATGTTGGAAACAGAGTAAAGGTAAAAGTTGCCAAGAATAAAATGGCCCCCCCTTTTAGGGTGGCAGAATTTGATATTTTGTTTAATGAAGGCATTTCTCATGCTGGCTCTATTATTGATGTGGGAATAGAGTATAATATTATTGAAAAAAAAGGAACTTGGCTGAACTACAAAGACAAGAAATTTCAAGGAAAAGAGTCTACAAGAAAAGAGTTAATGAACAACCCAACGCTAAGTAAAGAGCTAGAAGATTTGATTTTGCAAAAATCAAGGCATATGAAGGCAAAATTTGAAGAAGCAAACAGCCAAGTAGAAGAGCCTCAAGCGGAGACTAGCGAAGTTACGGCATAGTGTTTCATCAAGTCTATCATAAGAAAAACCTCTTTGCTGTTGATGTTTAACTTATACATAATATGGTAAAGGGTCTCTAATTCTTCATAAAAAAGAGAAACGGAGGCCTCTTTTCCTATTAAAGCTGCGATATTTGACGTGTTTGTTTCTTTATTATCTTGATGAAGATCATTTAAATCGTCTGCGATTTGAAATGCTAAGCCAAAGTGATAGGCAAGGCTATTTATTTCTTCTAATTTCTCAAGAGTATGTCCGCTAAAAATCCAACCAAAACTAAAAGCCACCTGAAACAGTGTTATTGTTTTTAGTTCGATAATCTTCATTAGATGGTTTTTGGTTTGATCAATTGGGAAAAGATCGTAATATTGTCCAAGTGTTGCCCCTTTTAAGCCAGACGCTGTTGCTGCTATTTCTAAAGCTTTAATACAAATTGCATCTGCAGATGCTGAAAGAGAGGCTCCGCTATTTTTTAATAGCAAATATGCCTCATGAATTTTTTTATAAGCCTCTGATATAAGCGCGTAGCTGGCTAGCAGCGCGGTCGTCTCGCCAAACCTAATATGCAAAGAAGGTTTATCTCTTCTGAGGCTATCATTATCCATACAAGGGAGATCGTCAGCTATGAGCGATGCTGTATGAAAGTATTCTACAGCAGTTGCCGCAAGGAAAAGGTGGTCTTGCAAAACATCCGTCAAGGATAAAACAATAATAGGCCTGAATCGCTTTCCACCGTTCATTAAAGAATATTCACAAGCATCTCTGATCAAGCTTTTTTCACACAAAGGAGAAATCGTGTGTTTTAAAAAATTTTCAAAAACTTCTTTTTTTTGTAAAAGAGGAGAGAGGTCTAATGTAGTTGTCATTTAACAAAACCGGTAACAGATAAGCAGGGTCGTAGTTTTGCATTTTTGTAAAAAATTGTACCTGGATTTGAGACGCTATTACACCCAATTTTTGTATTATCTGCGACAATAGCTCCAAATTTTTTCAATCCAGTTGATACTTTTTTATTTTGATCAAAAATGTAAATTTCTTTTTCATCGAGTTTTAAATTTGCTGTGATAAAACCGGCTCCCAAGTTTACGTTGTTTCCAATAACAGAATCCCCAACATAATTAAAATGTGGGGCTTTTGCATGGTTTAGTAAAAGGCTTCTTACAATCTCAGAGCTGTGTCCAACGATACAGTGATCGCCTAAGATAACACACCCTCGAAGATATGCCCCATGTCTGATTTCACAGTTGTTTCCTATAATACAAGGGCCCTTAATAAATACAGTTGGTTCGATTACCGTGTTTTGTCCAACCAGAATTTGGCTTTCATTTTCAAAAAAAACACCAGGATACCGTTTCTTGTCTAGCACTCCATAATTAAAATGGTTTAGAAACGCCCAAAGTTTTTTTAAAACATCCCAAGCATGTTGGCAGTCTTCGAAAATTTTTTTATGTTCAAAGCTTGTTAAGTCAAAAAAAGTATCTGGAGAGTATTGTTTAGACATTTTCTTTACGGTCCATTTCTATCAATGTGAGCAACATGTTTAATTCACATAGCAAGAGCTACTAAACACGCTTTTGGATTATAGAAACAAGCAGAGTTGTATACAAGAAAAGATAAAAACTTCCACAAACTGAAAGAAGAAAAGATATATATTAAATTGTATTCTTCTTCTTCTTGCGCTGTGGAAATGTTTATAAGTAATACGTGAGCAAGAATGGTGGAGTGTTGTTTATAATTCGTTGAAAGAGTGTTGAAAAAGTCGAGGATTTAAACAAGAAAAAAAACCGACAACAGTTCGAACAAGATTTAAACATGGTTTTGATCAAACCTCCCACACATAAAATAAAAAAAAATGTTTTAGTGTTCTATCTATTTACAATACACATAGTGAATTCCGAAAAAATGGAACTCGCTTTTACTCTTTTCTTTCCTGTTTTATCAGGATTTATTAGACTTTGACAAAGTTTTGAATTTTTTCTAAAAAAGGAATTTGTAAATGGCGGTTGAAAATATAACAAACAACAGATGGTTTTCCGTAGACGAAATAGCGCAACATCTTGGAGTAAAGCGAGACACCGTCTATAAGTGGATTGAAGAAAAGCAGATGCCAGCGCACAAGGTTGGCAGGCTTTGGAAGTTTCAGAAAATCCAGGTAGATGTTTGGGTACAATCTGGAAGAGCAGATCAATCAAAACAAGCGCATAAAGATACACTTTAATACTATCGGATATTTAAGATGAATTTGAAAACACAAGAGTTAATGGAGCTTATTGCTAGGGGAGAAACGTTAAAGGTAGAGTTTAAGAGCGATTTGAAACAATTACCGGATCGCGAACTTGTGGCAACTATAATGAGTCTTGCAAATACGGAGGGTGGAGATTTACTGCTTGGTGTAGAAGATAGTGGAGTAGTTACCGGTTTGCATTTTTGTCATAGCAACACGATGGGAATGGTAGCTCTGATTGCAAATAAAACTAATCCGCCTGTTTCTGTTAGAGTAGAGATTTATGATGTTGAAGGTAAAAAAATTGCCCGTATTTATGTTCCCAAATCAAAACAACTTGTTTCAACATCAGAAGGCTTATTACAACGACGTCGGTTAATGGCAAGTGGAAAACCGGAAGCAATTCCATTTTATCCACATGAGTTTATTCAGCGACAATCGGCGTTAGGTTTGATAGATCCTTCTGCAATGCCGGTAACTGAACTTACCGTTAAAGATTTAAATCCACTAGAGCGTCAGCGCATCCGTGAAGCTGTTCGACTTTATAGAGGAGACGTTTCATTACTGTCTCTTACAGATGAAGAGTTGGATGGTGCTTTGGGCCTTGTTATTAATGTGGATGGCATTCGACATCCGACTCTGGCTGGGTTGCTCCTGCTTGGAAGAGAGGAGGTTTTGCGACAATATGTTCCTTCTTATGAAGTTGCTTTTCAGGTGCTTGAAAGAACTGAAGTCAGAGTGAATGAATTTTTTCGAAAACCACTGTTGCAGGTGTTTGAAGAAATAGAGCGTTTATTTGCTGCAAGATTAACTGAAAAAGAATGTCAAATTGGCTTGTTTCGTGTACCAATACCAAGTTTTGATAAAAGAGCTTTTAGAGAAGCTTTTGTAAACGCCTTAGTCCACAGAGATTATGCGCGCCTTGGTGCTATACATGTTCGAATAGATGATGATGGGCTGTCCATCTCGAATCCTGGAGGTTTTGTAGAAGGAGTAACATTAGATAATTTTCTAGTTACTGAACCCCATCCTCGTAATCCTCTTTTGGCAGATATAAGCAAGCGCCTTGGTCTCTCAGAGCGTACAGGACGAGGTGTCGATCGCATTTTTGAAGGTTTGTTGCGTTATGGACGCCCGGCTCCAGATTATACTCGTTCGAGTACCAGTTCTGTCGTTGTGCGGATGAGCAATGCTGAAAGTGATATAGCGTTCTTAGAAGTGGTCTTGTACGAAGAAGAGCGCACAAGACGCCCTTTACCACTTGGTAGTTTAATTATTCTTTCGCGGTTGCGCCAGGAGAGACGTTTAACTACTGTTGATCTTGCTCAGTCTATTCAAAAGTCAGAACAAGAGACGCGGACTACTTTAGAGAGTCTTGTTGAATCAGGACTGGTTGAAGCTCATGGTATAGGAAGGGGGCGTTCTTATACATTAAGTGCTAGATTATACCAAAAATCAGGCCAAAAAGTTGGTTTTGTCCGACAAGTGGGATTCGATCCAATACAGCAAGAACAAATGATAAAAAGCTATATCAAAGAACATAAGACTATTAAACGAGCGGAAGTAGCTGATTTGTGTCGTATTAGTCTTTTTCAAGCTAGTCGACTTTTAAAAAAACTGACAGAAGGAGAGGTTCTCGTTCCAAAAGGTAGGGGAAAGGGAACATTTTACGAGCGACGCTCGTAAAATACGAGCGCGCTCGTAAAATACGAGCGCAATTAATCTAATTGGGCTTTTCGTCAGGTGATTATAAGCTCTTGATAGAAAATAATCTGGGTGAGAGGATTTGAACCTCCGACCTCTAACACCCCATGCTAGCACGCTACCAAGCTACGCCACACCCAGATAAAAGAAGCGACAATTTTAGAAGATAGGAAATAGATTGAGAAGAACTTTTTTTATCTGATAGCATAAAAGGTTAAAAGATATGGTAGATTTCATGAAATTAGAAAAAAGTTGGCACCAACGTTTAGAAGAAGAAACAAAACAACCCTATATTGTTTCTTTGAAAGAGTTCCTGGAAGCAGACAAAAAAAACGGAACTATCATTTATCCTAGGGACGAAGACATTTTTAAAGCGTTTTTATACACACCCTATCAAGACGTAAAGGTGGTAATTGTTGGTCAGGATCCTTACCACGGTCCTAATCAGGCACATGGACTTTGTTTTAGCGTTCCTAAAGAGGAAAAAGTCCCACCTTCGTTAAAAAATATTTATAAAGAATTAGAATCGGATCTTGGAGTAAAACCTGTTAATCATGGCAACCTGGTTAAATGGGCAAGGCAGGGGGTGTTGCTATTAAATGCCACGCTAACCGTAAGGGCTGGCTCTCCAAAATCTCATTATGGAAAGGGGTGGGAGCTTTTTACAGATAAAGTAATACGGTTGTTGGCTGATAGAGAAGATCCTGTAATTTTTGTTCTTTGGGGAGCCTCTGCAAAAGAAAAATGCGAACATGTGTTAACTCCAGAGGATCATAAAAAACATTTTATTTTAACAGCTGCGCATCCATCGCCATTTTCTGCTCATTTGTTTTTTGGATGCCACCATTTTTCTAAAATTAATCAGAAGTTAAAAGAGTGGGGAAAGTCTCCGATAGATTGGAATTTGAATGAGCAAGAAAAATAGCTTTGTTAGTTTGTCTCAAAAATATAAAACGCAACAATATACTCTTTCTGAAGAAGAAAAAGAAATTTACCTAACTGTGCGCATGCCTGCAACTGCAGCGGTGATTGAATTTGTTTTGGAAGAATTGTTTAAAAGAGCGCCGGATGAACAAATTCAATCGTTACTTGATTTGGGAGCGGGTCCAGGAACCTCTTTAAAAGCGCTACAAGCGCTTGGTGTAAGTTTAGAAGATGTTGATCTTGTTGAAAGAGATAATCACTTAATAGAGCTTGGTAAAACGCTTTTTCCACTTTTTTCCAATAAATATAAACAGCAAGATATTACGCAAAGACTACCATTTTTACCGAAAGACATCGTGCTTTTTAGTTATTCATTTAATGAAATTCCACTTGATAAACAAGTGTTTGTAATAGAAGAAGCGTTCAAATTAGCAAAGCAGTTCCTAGTTGTGATTGAACCTGGAACGCCAAAAGGGTATGACAACATTATAAAAATAAGAGATATTGGACTAAGGCTTGGTGGACGCGTGCTAGCTCCTTGTCCACACGAAAAAAAATGTCCTTTGTTAGCGGGTGATTGGTGTCATTTTTCTGTGAGGTTAAACAGAACATCTGAACATAGAAAATTAAAACAGGGTAGTCTTTCATATGAAGACGAGAAATTTTCTTATGTTATTTTATCTAAAGAACCATTTGAGCGATGTAAAGAGAGAGTTTTAAGACATCCCATTCATCGGAAAGGGCTTGTAGAGATGAAGCTTTGTACTGAAAATGGCATTCAAAATAAAATATTTACAAAGTCAAACAATGAAAATTTTAAAACAATAAAAAAGAAAGAGTGGGGAGGGGAGATTTCTTAGAATGATACAAGGAATGATTGTTGCTTTGGTAACTCCCTTCAAAATAAATGGAAAAATTGACTTTGTTTGTTTGAAAAAACTTTGTCAGTTTCATTTGAAAAATCAAACAAATGGACTTGTTGTTTTAGGAACAACAGGAGAATCGTCCACGTTGTTTCAAAAAGAAAAAGAAAAAATAGTTGATGTTGTTTTAAGTGAAATAAATGGGAAGATACCAGTTATTGTTGGAACAGGAACAAACAACACAAAAGAATCTGTGGAAAGCTCTTTGAAATATAAAAAAATGGGAGCTAATGCAGGGCTTGCAATTGTTCCTTATTATAATAAACCGACGCCAAGAGGATGTGTAGAGCATTTTAAAGCAATTGGACAGGTTGGGCTTCCTACTATCATGTATTATCATCCGGGAAGAACAGGAATTAAGCTTGATCTTAAAATAATCAAAGAAATTTTGAGGTGCGATGGCATCATTGGCATGAAGGATTGTTCTTGTGATGAAGTTTTATTAGATGGACTACGAGATGAAAATATTTTTTGTGGTAACGACAAGGATATATTAAAAATGCGCTCTCTTAACGTTAGAAGTTCTATTTCTGTTGTTGGCAATATCTTTCCCTTGATTTGGAAAAAAATCGTTTGTGAGGGTAATAAAGAGCTTTTTGGCCAAATGAAGGATATGATTGAAGCATTAGAATTAGAAGTAAATCCTCAACCAATAAAATATGCAGCATCATTATTACATCTTTGCGATGATACCGTTAGATTGCCGCTAATTCGATGCGAAGAACAAACAAGACAAGCTATTGAAACTGTATTTGTGCATTATTTAAAAGAGGGTACACATCTTGAGTTAGAAAAGTTGATACTTGCTTCTCGCAGCGGCCGGTTAATTTAATAGGATCAAAGCAAGAAACTACTTCTTCTTTTGTTAAAGGGATTTCATTACTGTTGTAAATAGTGTCTGGTAAATGATTTGGAGTGTTGTGGTAAGCTTTTCGTAAAGACTCATGTAGCGTTTGCCTACAAAATCCTTTTTTTACTCCTATCATTAACATGTTTTCTAAAGCGAGCTCAGGTAAGTGTTTTGATAGATTTTCTTGAATAGTTTTGTGATTAATGTGTAATTTTTTTGTAATTGTTACAGCAATTTCCAAGATAGCATCTGTGGATAAAAAGATTTCAGGAATAAACAACCGTCTATTGGCAGAATCATCGAGTGTACGCTCTAACCATTGTTGTGATGCATTGTGGGCGGCATTTTGTGCTAAAGAGATCACAAATCTACTAATTGCGCAAAGTCGTTCGGAATAGATGGGATTTTTTTTATGAGGCATTGCAGAAGAACCAACTTGATCTTTATCAAAGCGCTCTGTTACTTCGTCGAGGTGAGAAAGAAGGCGTAGATCGCTTCCCATTTTATGCAAAGAAGCGGCTAGAGATTCTAAGCGATTAGAAATTTCCACATCCCATTTTCTAGGATAAGTTTGTGAAGCGATAGGGATGATTTTTTGAAAGTCAAAAGCTTTTGCAATTTCTTTTTCCATAGAATCTATTTTTTTTGTATCTTGATCAAATAGTTCCATAAAAGAAGCTTGTGATCCTGTTGCTCCTTTTAACCCAAGAAAGGGAAGGTTCTCATAAAGAATTTTCATCTCTTTAAAATCATATACAAGATCTTGAAGCCAAAGAGAGGCTCTTTTCCCAACGGTAGTTGGTTGTGCAGGTTGAAAATGAGTATACCCAACACAAGGGATGTGTTTTGACTCATTGCAAAAATCTGCAAGTGTTTTAATAAGAATAAATAGTTTTTTTTGTAATAAAAACAACCCTTCTTTTATTTGAATGAGATCCCCATTGTCTATGACATAAGAAGAGGTGGCTCCTAAATGAATAATACTTTTAGCTTCTTTTGCTACGTCTCCGTAGGCAAGAATATGGGCCATTACTTCATGGTGGGTTTTTGCTTCATATATAGACGCCTGCTCGAAAGAGATATGATCTTGAAAAGCAATCAAATTATCGATTTGTTTTTGTGTGATATTTAGACCTGCATTTTTTTGTGCTTCTGCAAGCGCTACCCACAATTTTCTCCAAAGAAGATATTTGTTTTTATTGGAAAAAACAAATTGCATTTCATCTGAGCTATAACGGGAAGCTAAAGGGCTCTCATAACCATCAAACATGTTTTATTAAATCATTTAAAAGGGTTTTAATAGTTTGCCTTTCTTCTATAGCGGGGTGAAATTTAGAAGAGTTTATCATAGAAGATATCTTGTGTAGCAGTTTTACAATATTTATAGCTTTATTTGCAGAACGCTTGTCTTCTTCTTTGAGAGGAAAGGACTCTCTAATTTTTTCTAAAAGAAGTTGTTTTGCTTCTCCTTTATACTCTTTAATGAGAGATTCTTTTTTTTCAATAGGCCCTTCCCTAGAGGCTAATGTATAAATGGCTTGTTTTGGCATCAGATCGATTTTTTCTTTTATCTCACTGCTTGCATTATTGTAAAATTCGTAATATTGCAAAAAGTTATATGGGGTTTGTCTATTACCATATGTGGCAATAAGCCAAGCTGTAAAAGCACCATCCCGATATGGTTTTAACAAATTCTGTGCTTGCTTGATTCTTTCACCATGCAAAATGATGGCTTGGTTATTAATAGCTTTGACTTCTGAAGTGATTGCTTTTAGTTGTTTTAAATCGACTTCAATATTTTGAGATTCTGTTTTATACTCATTCAAAATATTTTCAATCGTGGACTGTTCTTGTGAGGTGAGTGGCGCTACTTTAAATACTCCAGAGAATCCAGAAAGTTCTCCTGATGTAGATTTAAGAGCAAGTTTGTCCATTTTTTTTGAGGCATCTTCTTGAGAGCGCATGCGTTTAGTAAGTAGAGATCTAAAGTCTGGCATAAATTTATTCCTCAGATGTAAAGCCGTTTTACAATTTTTTAATTAGTTCTTTTACAAGGAGTTTGTAATCTTCTGCAGCACGAGAATCTGGAGAGATCTCAAATACTGGTTTACCATGTACAGAAGCTTCGGACACCTTAATATCTCGTCGAATTTTAGCATTTAATACTTTTCCTGGAAATGTACTTTCTATTACTTCTAGAAAAGCATCGTTACTTTTCCCCCGTATATTCCAAAAAGATAAAGATACTCCGAGAATATCAAATGGATGTCTTATCGCTATTTGATTGATGAACAAGGAAAGTCTCTGTAGTCCTTTAATGCTATAAAATTCTGGTGTAGCACAAATAAGACATTTTGTTGCTGCAATTAATGCAGATTCTGTAAGCCAACTAAGAGAAGGTGGCGTATCAATAATAATGACATCATAATCTAGTTTTTGAAGAATCGACTTTAATTTTTCATGAGAGTAGCGATCAGAGGCTAGTCTGTCTGTTACTTCTACTCGTTCCAGCCAAGTATCAGCAGGAATGAGATCCAAGTTTTTAATGCTTGTTTTTAAGATCACATCATTGATGGATTTATAATCTTGTAAAACCGGCGCTAAGCTATCATGACTATCTGGATCAAAACCTAGACCGGTTGTTAAATTTGCTTGAGCATCAAAATCAATAAGCAACACTTTTTTCTTATGAAATTTTGTAAGAGCAGCTCCTAAATGAAGAGTAGTGGAGGTTTTTGCAGTTCCTCCTTTAAAACTACTAACTGTGATTATCGCCATGGACCAGCCTTGATGTTAAAGATCGATCATTCTTCTCTTGTAGCGTAAGCTGGATGAAAGTTTCAATATTCATTTCACCATGCACGATGTTATCGCGTGTTCGAACATTGATTGTTTTATTCTCAAGTTCTTTATCTCCAATCGTTAACATGTAATTTACTTGATCTAGTTGGGCATTTCGTACTTTTTTGGAAACAGATTCACGATCTTCATCGATTTGGCACAGCAATTGATGAGAGAGAATTTGTTTTTGTAGTTCTTTTGCATAGTCTACATGCCTATCTGCAACAGGAATAATTCGAATTGGCATTGGATTTAGCCAAAATGGAAATTTTCCAGCAAAATGTTCAATTAAAATGGCAAAGAATCGTTCAATAGATCCAAAGATGGCGCGATGAATCATGATGGGTCTTTTTTCTTCTCCGTTATGATCGGTATAATACAAATCGAACCGTTCTGGAAGGGCCATATCTAATTGAATTGTTCCACATTGCCAGGTTCTACCAATAGCGTCTCTAACGTGGCAATCTATTTTAGGACCATAAAAGGCTCCGTCGCCTTCATTAATTTTATAAGGAGTGCCCCAGCTATCAAGTGCGTTTTTTAATCCATTTGTTGCAACTTCCCACTCTTTATCTGTGCCAATTGTTTTGGATTTTTCAGGACGAGTGGAGAGTTCTAAATGATATTCAAGGCCAAATGTTTTATAAATAATATCTACTAGCTTTAAAACACTGACAATTTCTTCTGTGATTTGCTGTGGAGTCATGAATACGTGGGCATCGTCCTGGTGAAAGCTACGCACTCTAAAAAGCCCATTAACAGCTCCAGAAAATTCATGACGATGCACGTGTCCGATTTCAGCAACGCGCATTGGTAGTTCTCTATAACTATGTTTTTGTGATCCAAAATAAAGCATACAGCCAGGACAGTTCATAGGTTTAATGGCATATGTCTTTTCATCGATTTCGGACACATACATATTCTCTCTATAATGAGCCCAGTGACCGGAGCGTTGCCAAAGTTCTTGGCTCATCAATTGGGGTGTTTTAATTTCGATATATCCCGAGCTGGAATGTAAATTTCTCCAAAATTGCAAAAGGGCATTCCAAACAATCATCCCGTTAGGATGGATAAAGGGCATAGCAGGAGCTTCTTCTCTTAGGGAAAATAGGTTTAATTTTTTACCCCAAAGGCGATGGTCCCGTTTTTTTGCTTCTTCTAGTTGATCAAGATAGTCTTTTAATAATTTACGATCAGGAAAAGAGATGGCATAAAGCCTGGTAAGCATTTCATTTTCGCTTTTTCCTCTCCAATAAGCTCCTGAGGTTTTTAAAATTTTAAAAGCTTTGATTTTGCCGAGCGAATATAAATGAGGGCCTCTACAAAGATCAAAAAACTCTCCTTGCTCATAGCCAGTTAATGGGCCTTCTTCAAAACCTTCAATTAATTCTTTTTTATATTTGTTATTGCCAAATCTAAGCAAAGCCTCTTTTTTATCTTCAAAAAGATATCGTTTTGTTTTGTAATTTTCTGCGATAACTTTCTGAGCTTCTTTTTCTATTGCAGGAAAATCGTCTTCTGAAATTTCAAGGTTTGCAAAGTCATAGTAGAACCCATTTTCAATAGGGGGCCCAATGGTTGGCTCTGCTTTTGGATAAAGCCTGAGTATGGCTTGTGCAAGCACGTGAGCAGAGGTATGCCAAAACACCTCAGAGCCCTGTTTAGTATTAAAATCAAAGATTTCTACGATATCGCCATTTTTTAAGGGCTCGAAAAAATCTTTCATTGTTCCATTTATTTTAATAGCAGCAGCTTGATGCGGTTCTTTTAAGTTTAATTTTTGTGCTAAATCATAGCCGCAGCTATGTTCAGGCAATTCAATTTGTTTGCCTAGGTGTTGTATGAGCATTGCTTATTTCCTTCTTAATTGATTTATCTTAACATAATAATCGCTTTTAGGATAAATCGCAAAATAGGTAGCAAAGATTTTTATGGTAGATGTTAAAAAGCGCCTGCTCAAGGAAATTTTTAAAATAAAAAATAACACATTATATCTGCGCCTTGCTGGCTTTAAGGATAGTGAAGGTTATTATTATCTTGCCATGAGTCGGATGATATCTCACTTTGTATTAGACGACAAAGGAAAGATCTTATTTTCAGATGCCGTAAAATGGGCATCATTATTTCCCAGTCAACTCTGTCATGAAAAAGAGTATTTGACTTCCTATCTTAACTTTTTTAAAGCCATAGAAAACAGCAAACAAATGCAAGCATTTTTTTCCAGAATACGGATGCCTATTGCAAGTAAATGGGTAGAAAAAGTTATTCAAATGTCTCTTTTTGAATTTGATACAATCATTACAGACCTTCACCTAAAGCGAGCGGTTTTATCAGGATTGCTTTGTTGTATCCGCCAAAATATTGGTTCTTGTTTTGCTACTGCAACAGCAATTTTTGTGCAGAATAATCAGATAGAGCTTCTGTTAAAAGATTTGTTAGATTTGATTTCTATGGGACAGCTCAAGAGAAGTGGCGAGCAAGAAATTAGAATGCCGATGGGAATAGCAATTAGTCGTGGTGATTTAGGAAAATACATAGGAAATATAGAAAAACTATCATTTCATGTTGGTTGGATAGAGGCTCTTAGGCAAATTCAACTTATCGATCAGCAGTCGTCAATGGAAGAGAGCGTTAAAAGCTTTCGAACCATCATCGATCAAATAAACCCAATAGGACAAACGTTTGAGCAACTGATTGAAAAGGTGCTTTATTTAAAGCATAGAATAACGAAAGAGGAGTTTTTAAGCAGAAAAAACCAAAAGATGGGCTACGAGGTAGTTGCGTCGAAAAAGAAAAACATTCTTATAGATTATGAAAAAGACAATACAACAATAGAAAATATTTTATTAAACTTTTCTCAGCACGCCCTACTTAAAGGATGGGAATATACTATTGCTTCCTTTGTAGATTATGAATCAAAAATTACAACGTCCAATTTAATTGTTGCGCTAGGGTTAAATCAAAGCGAGGAATTTGGTGTTGGGAAGATAGTATATGAGCACCTGCAACTACAATTAGATCAATCAAATACAAAAATTCAAGAACTTACAAATGAATTGATATTGCTGCAAGACAGATTAAAAATGTCAGAGCGACTAATGGCAACGGTAGACTCTGAAGAAAAATATCGTAGGCTAAGAAATGAAATGGATCTGAATTTACATCGATTTTATACATATGAAAAAGATCGGGAAGAATTGATTGAAGACACAAAAAATTATTCTGAATTTTTTTCGTTTTTAATAGGGCAGTTACAATTTTTTTTCCCCTTATACTTTCAAGAAATATACGATCCTAATTTACATGATAGGGAAAGTGTTTTTTATGAAGATAGCGCAGCAGGTTTTCGACTTGTATTTAAACATGGCAGAGCTGAACCCAGTGTATGGACGATTATTTCAAGTGAAGAAGAGTATGTGAAATGTTTAAAAGAATTTTTCTATTCTATAGAGAATTTAATACGAAACAATTGTGAGTGGGAAAAAGGAAAAGAAGAAATTAGAAGAGTAGTGGATATTACTATTGCTCTAATAGAAAAAAAAGAATTTTTACATCATGGATTAGATCGGACGATACAATTTCAGAAAAAATATGCAATAAGTAGAAAGATCATTAATCTTTGGTCGTATCTTGCAGGGGGAACGATTCATTCGTTATTAAAAGGTTATTTTGCGATAAGACACAAACTATCTGATATTACATATTTTCCAAAAGATCCCATGGAGCTTTGTATTGCATTAATAGATTTTATGAAAGAATGTCCGCTAAAACTATGCGAAGAGGTGCAAAAAAATCCCAAGAAGTGTTTTTTAATGTATTCTCCAACACATGTATTTTTATTTCATCCTGGCAACTCTTCTTTTTTTCCTGTTTGGGATAATTCAGCATTTACCTACACATGGCTTAGAGATCATTATATGCAAACCACCAAGGAATTTTATTCAAAGATTCTCTTAAGCGGGAGAGAGCAGCAATATTTGTATGACTCTTTTTATAGGCAATATCGATATCCCGAAGAGGAAGCAAAGTTGACATCAGATGCTGTAGATATTTTTTCTTTTGCAAAAGAAAACCTTCCTTTTTCGCAAGCAGATGTAGCGCAATGTTATTATGAGCAGTTGCCTCTGATTGATAAAGCCGATTGCTTGGCTATCTTAAAAGAATTAAATGTTTCTATGGAAATATCCCAAGAAATAATTAGTACTAAGGAGTTATTATTTCTTTTAACAGTTCATAGTGAATTAGAAGAAGAAAAATTAGTCTCTTATTTTATCAAACACAAATTACTGCCTCTATCTCCTCTTATTTTTGCAGATAGTAACTGGGAAGAGACTAAATTTGCTTTTGTTTTAAATCCACTGACATTAGAGCTTGATTTTTGGAGAGTATCTACAAATGGACTTTATGGAAGATCTATGGCGGAGTGGAAAGGGGATTTTGGAATAAAAAAACCCCCAAATTGGGGGGTTTTTCAACAACCTCAAGAATGTTACTATTATCTTGAAGAGATTAAAATGCATAGATGAATTCTACTTCATATAGGTTGTAATTGACTGCAGGACCGATGTTTTGATGTAGGTTAGTGGCGTGTTGAATGGTTTGATAAATAGTAAGGTTGTTGGTTAATAGATAAAGAATCTCAGCTGAAATACCTCGATAATTTCCTCTACCAACAACATTAGATGGGCTTGTTTGTGGAGAGCCTGATCCATTTAAGTTGACGGTATAAAATCCAATACCACCGGCATTACCAAGCCCGATACCTCCTGCATCATAATCAGGTACTGCTTGAGATGCAACAGCCTGATAGTTGAAATCGATAGACCAGTCGCCTTGTTGCCTTACTTTACCAATAGAAAGTCCGGCATATGCACCATAGTTAGATTTGGTATTATTTGTAATTGGGAGTGGTTTTGCTTTATGATTAAGAAGTCCGGCAGCATAGAAAGTAACCATTTTATCGAGCCATTTTGGTACTAACTTATAACCAAGAATGAATTGGGAAATGATGAATCTGAATCGGTTTTGTTGTACAGGATCCGTAAAATTTTTTGTATCCCAGTCAATGACAGAATATTTACTATAAAGGCCGCTATTTTTAATATTCAAAAGTCCTAGCTCCATGATGTATCCATATTGAGCTACTTTTTCATTTACCAAGAAAGGTCCGCCATGTACGTATAAATCACCGATTCCTTCACTTGCATAATCAAATTTTAAAACGATACCATCCATGAAGGATCCAAATTCGATTTTAGAATCAAATGTTGCGGCAAATCTATTTCTGCCTACTTCGCCGATGATATTAAATTTTTCTGTTTCGTACACTCTACCACCGAAAATAGCTCGCTCTACAGCAAGACTATCAAATACAGCAGTAACGTTTCCTGCATCATTATCGAATTCTAATTTAATGGAGGCCCAAGTACGTGGAGTGCGATAGTCGAGCATAAGGTTGACTTCAACATCATAGGTTGTAACAGGTCTATTGGGATTGGGGCTGCTAGGGCCACGCTGACTCATACCATTTTGTGTTTCGTGGATAGTTTGCATTTCAGCTCTTACTTCACCGCTAAGAGCAAGATCCCCGCCTAATTGTTTAATCGTTACCTGTCGCTTGGTAGCGATCCATTCACGAAGAGCTTCCAAATCTATTTGATTAACGATCTGTGGTTGAAAGGTTTCTATAGCAAAAAGAGGAGTGATAAAAAGTAGCGGTAATAAGTAACGAAGTTTCATGCAATACCTAAAGTTATAAACGACAAATAAAATAGGTGGAATTTTAAGAAAGATAAGAAAAGATTGCAATAGTATTTTAAAGCAGAGGCTCTATGATGGTAGCATAAAATTAGAAATCAACTTGCAATCTGGCATCAAATTGATTGGAATTATACTGCCCATCTAGCACAGCTTTGTAATCAAGTGATAAGGATACTCCCGCTTTAGTATCTAACGTAATGGATGCGCCAGGAGAGAGTAAGGACCATATTTTACCATAGCTTCTTGTCGTAAATTGATCAGAAATACCCGACATGTTTGCAACATAGTTTCTTGAGTTTAATGTAGCGATATTTACATAACTAAAGAAAATAGCAGGCATAAGACAAGAGCCATTACCAAAGTAACGCGGCATAGAAAGATTAAGACCAAGTTCGCTACGAAGTAAGAGCATATTTTTATGTCTTACTTGTAGATTCAAAGCGTTTGCACCAGATTCCTGAAATCCTTGTTCAAAGAGTGCAAAGGCATCGATATTTGCAAAGGGCGTGAGACATAAATACTTTAACATAGCATTATAGTCGGCGCCAAGGTGTGCGCTTACTTCATAGCCTTTATGTTTATTTTTTGCTTTTAAATTAGTAGTTACAAAAATGATATTTCGCTGTTCACCAATAAAATCTATGGCGCCTCGGATAGCAGAATTTACAGAAAAGTGATGCAAGAAATAATCGAGATATATACCGGCAAAGTAGCTATTTGTAAGACCTTTGCCAAAGTTTTGAGACCAGTGCATGCTAGCTACATCTAGACCAGCAGCAAGTCCTACAGCTAGTTTATTGTCAAAACAGCGGTCGCCGCCGACAGCAAATCCACCGATTGTAGCATGAAATTCTCTTAGTTGTTGTACAGGTCCTATCTTTAGAAATTGTGTAAATGGTTGTAGCCATAGGGAGTAAGTGCCGCAGCCACAGGAATCATTAGATTGTATACAACAAAACTCTTTTAAATGATGCGTGAAGATGGAATCCAAATAACTGCTGATGCTTTCCTGTGCAAGACCAATAGCTCCAAGGTTAGCTGGATGAAGGCGATCTAGAGCCATACTTAAAGAAGGAGAGGCAAGTTCATCTAGCTCTACTACATAGTTAATTAATTGTTCACTCTCTTGAGTAATATTGTTTTCCAAATAGTCTGCAACGATATTTGGGTTATAACCAACAATATGCTTATCTGCAAAAAGTTTATTATTTAATACTTGTAGTTGCACTTCATTGGCTAAATAAATAAGAGCAAAATGTGCCGGAAGTGTAGATAAGTTATTATTAGCCCAATTTCCAGAAACGCCGCCACCAGCGGTAAGAAACGTATAGGTGTCTCCTGCTATATGAGAACCTGTTACAGAAATAAAATCAACGGTTCCGTCTAAAGAAGCGGTTCCTGTTATGTCAAGAAGATCAATGAGTCCATGTGAACCAATTTCAATATCTAAAGTAGCTCCTCCGCCTTGTGTGTAATTTCCAAGAATATGAGTTGTTCCTATGGAGTTGCCAGGGCTAAAGATTCCATCATTGGTGAGGTTGTTTACAATACCTGTTCCTTTTAATGTAGCTCCAGATTCAATGATTGTATCGCCAAGTACTTTACCGTTTATAACAAGAGTTCCAGCGTCTACAAAGAAATGACCTGTGAAACTATCACTAATTCCTGTTAATGTTACGGTGCCAGATCCTTGTTTATGTATGTTGCCACTGCCAGAAAAAGTTCCTGATATAGTAGTGTTTGTGCTATTTCCAAAGAAAAGGTCTCTAGGGCCTATGAGAATGTCTCCTTTGGCAGATAGAGTTCCTATGGTTTGAGTCGCTGTGCTATCGGAAGTGTCTAAAGATGCTCCAGCAGATGGGATAGAAACGTGCTCTAAATCAGGAAGCACGCCAGTGCCTATAAGACTGATCTTGCCTTCTTTGATAGTGGTTCCTCCTGTATAGGTATTGTTTCCTGCAAGCTCAAGGATGCCTGGTCCAGTCTTGGTGAGTCTACCTGGGCCTATGATATTACCATTTTCAGTAAGGGTATTTGCAATAGTATCGATAGTAGCAGCGCCATCTAATGTAATGTTTTGAGCAGAAGCAAAAGTCGCTCCTGCTTTTAGGGTTGTGTCAGTCTTTAACGTAATGGCTTGAGAGCCAATATTATCATCACTAGAAATTTTTAAGGTCCCCTTATCAACAACAGTGCCGCCGGAGTAGAGATTTATTCCGGCAAGAGTAAGTTCACCTTTGCCTTTTTTAGTTAATTCGCCAGATCCTGAAATAACTCCAGCTAGTTTTGTGTCAAAGCCATTTGTATTAACAAAAAAAGATGTACTAGTAACAATATCATTAGCGACATTAGTAAGAGAAGTGGTTGCTTTTAGGGTAGTGCCATTTGCAAAAGACGCTTGGTTTGTTCCCATGGCATTGTTGTTGCCAAGAGCAAGGATTCCAGTGTTGATGGTGGTGGTTCCGCTAAAACCAATGTTGTTGCCAGAAAGAGTAAGAGTTCCGCCATTTACTTTAACAAGGTTGCCAGCCCCTGAAACAACCCCGGAAGAAGTAAGGTCATAACTGTTTGTATCAAATGTAACATTTCCACTTGTTAGGCTTATAGGATTACTAACATTACTTAAATTAATGGTAGCTCGCAAGGTGGTGGTATCTGAAAAAGCAATACTTCCAGATCCGGCTCCATTGTTATTACCAAGAGCTAGAATTCCTGCACTGACAGTGGTATTTCCACTAAACGTGTTATTACCGGAAAGAGTAAGTGTTCCGCCACTTATTTTAGTAAGACCGCCTGATCCTGAAATAACACCACTGCAAGTAAGGTTGTTGCTGTTTGTATCAAAGGTGGCAGTCCCACTTGTTAAGCTAATGAGATTATCGACATTGCTTAACGTAGTAGCAGCCTGCAGTGTAGTTCCATTTGCTAAAGCAATGCTACCGGCGCCAGCTCCATTATTGTTGCCAAGTGCTAGTGTTCCTCCGCTGACGGAAGAGTTGCCGCTAAATGTATTATTGCCAGAAAGAGTAAGTGTGCCACCATTTGTTTTAATAAGACCACCTGATCCTGAAATAAG